>JAUUWK010000009.1 GCA_030589055.1 Candidatus Bathyarchaeota archaeon
AGCTCGGACACGACGACAGAGAAGTAGCTGTTTGAAGAGCACAACATCTTCAGCTACTTGCCCTTCCCCGCTACTCCAGTGTAAACCTTGTCCTCCTGGGCTTGAAGCTGACCCCTTGATAACGCGCCATATTTCTCTGACAAGCCGCCACATCAATGTTTTCGCTGTAATCCCAGTTTTATCAATGCAGTAACATCTAACAGGGTACATAGAAGCCTCGTGAAAGTCAATGGCTGCACGCCTGATAACCTCATCACGTTCAGGATCTCCAATAGTTACTACCGCGTCATATTGAGTTTTCAGTAGTTCTCTAATGGTTTCTGGAGGAATGTTGAATACAACATAAACTGTGGCCGGTGTTACTCCATCATCCTTGAAAACTGAGATGTTAGGTTGCAGTTGTGTCACTAAAACAGTTTTAGGATCATGTCCAAGAGGAGGAACTATGATAGGTATAGCTGTGTACTCACCAATTTTTGTCGCGTTAAGAAAGACATCTCCAGTTTCCAGAAGTGGTCCAAAATCACCTATATCTGTTGAATTAATAAAAATATCTCCAGCTGTGCCAACCGTATCAGGCGTGAATGTGCCAACTTGCGAAGTGTCAACCCAAACTATTCCCATTAGCGTTAGCCTTCATCTAACACATATTGCTCTACCTTTTTGCCATGCGAACCTATCTTTTCTCGTTTGTACTTGAATTTCATAGATTTACCTTTACGCTTCAAAGACTTGTCTTTCTCATTGACGTCGGTAACGTCACTGTTAATATCGCAGCTAAGTCTTCCTAAGATTTTAGGAGATAAATCGTGTTTATGCACAACTTCGATAACACATGGATCGTTAGCCAATTGGTTTAAATCAGCCATAGTACGCGGATGAGTTCTGATAGGATGATTTGAAACCCATAGTTCACAGATACACCAACCTTCCTTTTCGTTGTATTCATGGCATATCATGCTTGTGCTGGGTGGTAGTCGTTCATGCCATTCAGGTGCAAGATTCCCCTGTTTACGACTTCCAACAGTTTTGACCTTATACATTTTCCTAAAGATTGTCATGTTTAGGCACTCCACATATGTATTCCTGGAGGATACTTCAGCGTCATTGAACGTGCTACAGCGTTAGGTTCACATGCGTACACGCTGAATGGTTGTGCTGAAATATCCGCGTCGTCGGTGCATGAGGCTTTCAACGCTCCATCTATGTAGCCTTCGCATAATGCTGTTGTTTCATATTCTGCTATCCAACTGAATGTTTTGTTTCCGCCACCACCGAAGTTAATGGTGAAGTTGGTTGCTCCTCGTGCAGTTGTGTTAACGTCTATTGGACCAGCCTCTGCAGGAGTGACGATAACGCTTGTCGGTGTTAACCCAGCACCATCACTAAACAATCCGTGAGGTACTGCTGTGCCTGTTGCTATAGCTCCTGTGATGTCGCTGTTATGTTCAAATGTGCCTTTTCGGTGTTTAATCATGAACAATGTGTCTACTGTCCAGTCTTGACCAGCTATAGCATCCTCTTCCTCTGTTCCACTACTGCGAAACTCAAACTTGTGTGATCCAGCACCAGCATCCGTTTTGAAGCCTTGAAATTCTCCGTATTCTCCCTTGCGGTGTTCTAAGAAGAAGAAGTAACAGCTTCTGTCATCTCCTACTGCTTTGAGTGTGGCACGTACTAAGAGAGAATGTCCAGCGTGTCCAGCACGGTAAGCTGGGCTTCCAAATCCTGTGCCTAAAGCAGAGAATTGACCTACAGTGTTAGCTATCGTCATGTATTCTCCGTCATACGTTAATGTTGATGCACCAGTTAGTGAATACCAGAGAGGCAAGGCTTGTGAAATCCCTAACAAGTCTATGGCTTCTCTCAGTAGTTTTTCATCTATGTTTATGCTCAAATTTTTTCACCTAACCATTATTCTATTAGTAACCTCGTTAAAACTGCAACGTAGCAGCCAACTTCACTTCGATTTTCCACTGGTCCCACTTCATAAAGTTTAGAGCCAATTAAAATGCGATCTAAATACACGATTTGTGTGGCCGTGTAAATCCGCATCTTCTCCTCTTCACCTTTAAGATCCCCACCAAAAAATTCGCCTACACTCATACGACGCAATAACGCAAGAATTGAACCACCACTACTCCAAGTGTAGCTGGGCTCATTTGTTTCTGGAATGACGGCGCCTTCTGTTCGCTCGGTCCACATAACATTTTCAGCGACTCCAAGCTGTTGAAGCTTCGTCAAGATTTTAGCAAATTTCGATGAAACCACTATGTTAAGTCTCCATCATCTTGGGCAACAACAAACGGAATAGGCTTAGACTTGTTTCTCCTGATGAACTCTTCCACACTTGCTTTTATGAAGTCAAATGTTTTCTGTGAAGACTCTGAAATGTTGATGTCTCCAATGCTGAAGTTTAAGCCTGCAGCAGAGCCTCCTGTAACCCAACAGTAACAGTATAAGGCTGCTAAGTTGCGAAGGGCATTAGCTTGAAGTTCAGTGCAGTCTGTCTTATCAAGAGTTACGCCGATTGCTTGGCTGAGAATAGCTACTGCTTCATCCAAAAAATTGCCTACTTCTGTATTGCCGATATCGGCAGTTTCATCAAAGTGGAAACGTGCGCGCACTTCATCTTCAGTTATTGAAACCATTTCATTTCACATCTTATTTTAGGTTGGTTTTCTTTATTGCTTTTTCGGAAACTTTCATTCACTTGACACATCCAAACTACATTCACTACAGACTATTGTTAAAACGCCTTCATCCCCTCATGGGGGGTCATCATACAACTTGATGTATCGAGTTACTGCACCGTCTTGAACAGGAATAGCCTTAGTTTGCGTTCTCTCGGTGTATGCCAAGCTTATAGCTCCAACACTCAAAGTTTTGTTTGCCCGAAAAGTTATCATACCAGCCCGAGGAATTGTAGTTGAAGCCCCCACAGTTTTTTCTGAAAGATTATTAGTTCTTACCTGGTCAACTTCAACGTCATTGTCTTTACAGAGAACACCGTCAACAGTTACACCATTAGCACCGATTGGATCAATGATGTTTGTTTTGCAGCCTGTCTCACGTACCTCTAAACCACCTATATTAATATCAATAACTACACCGCTTTTTGGAGCTATATTATTAACGTGAATACGGTCATTGTATATTTCAATTCCCTGGTTAATTCCAACAAAAATATCACCTGGAAAAGGTATAATTCCCGTACACCTAAGTTGTCCTCTGATAAAAACACTATCAAATGCTTTTGTTTCAGAGCCTAAATCAGCTTGGTCGTGATAGACAGGTAAAACATCTAATACTTTTAAATTTCCTGTCATAGGTCTTATGCCAGAAAGCAACAAAGCATTAGGATACTGAGCATCAACAAAAATGTCGCCAACCGCATGAAAATTGGGAGCATGCATCTCATTACCATGAACAGTCATGCCTCCACCACCAAAAGTAGGCTGACCCTTCTTGATACCGATACGTTCTAAAGCTTCAACAATAATCTGTTCAGCATGCAAGCCGTCAACAGTATCTGCATCTAAGCCACTACCTTCTCCTTGAGGCAAAACAGCCAGCAACTCTTCTCCTTTCTTACGAAGAGCCAACATCTCATACTCTTTAAGTAAACGCTTGTTTTTTTGACGTTCTCCTTCACTCATGAAATCACCATGTCAAATTAGCAAGCAACTCACATAGGTTAACAAGTTTTCTTCTATAACGCCGTGGAAAATGACTTGCAGTTTTAATTATGCCAACAATCGCTACAATCCTAAACATTAACATGTGACCGCGAGGGTCAATCATAAGTTTTGCAAACCGTCTTTCATTAGTCAACCAAGGAATACAGCATGTAAACCATTTAGAGGGTCGCGTCCATCTTCCAAGATATTCACGGCGCCAACGACAGTACAAGCATGTGAAATGAAATCGTTTAAGTTCAGGATGTGGACAGAGGATGCCAGCACATGGCATGCGAAGGAAATTCACTTTTTCTTTCGCCTTTCTACACCACTTTCCTCGTGTTTAACAACAAATGTGTGTTCATCAATTTTCTGTGGCATCGCTGATGGTGTTTGGTCTCCTTTTTTTTGTTTCCTCTTTTCTTGGGATTCTGTTGGAACTTCATCTGATAGGTTAAGCTCCACTTCTGCCTCAGCTTCCTTCTCAACCTTCGGCACAGCCTTCTTTCGAGGCGAAAGGTCTACCATGATTGCAGGGTTGAAATCAGCTTTGTTAACAGTGTATTCATCACCCATCCTATAAAAGACATCCTTCCACTTGTAGCAAGCCCCAAAAAATGTGATGCCAGATATACCTGTTGGCGGTTTTGGCACGTTCATTTTGATTTTAACCTTCATTTTGTTTCTTTCACCTCCTTCTTTCTCTCAAGTTCTTGAGCAACTTCTTCAATGGCAGATAACTCACCCTGTTTAATTAGAAGTGCAGTCGACGCCCTTGATAACGCTTGTTGTAATTGAGCACCACGTCTTTGTAAGGCTTGAATTTCACCTTCCAACGTGGCACATTTATCCTTTAGCCATTTCGGGGTTATCACCAAACATTCACTTCCCTTACTTAAATACAAGTCCAATGATAGCCGTCAGAATGATTACGCATAATGCGAGAACACCATTTAACTTGAGTTTCTGACGTTCATTATCTTCCCACAACTTGATAAGGATTATGCTGGCTTTCTCACGCCACTGTTTAGGTTTACCAATAAGTTGAATTATCTCATGTGGATTTTTGTCATCCATTCTATTGACCTCAATTTTCCTTTCGGAACGGTTAAAAAAAAATGGGAGATGAGCGTGTATAGTATACTATACACCAATGCTTAGATTGTGTCGAAAATATCCCAAAGCGCATTCGGTCTCTTAATGACAGGAACAACAGCTTCCCAGACTTTACCTTGCATGTTCATGCTCGGTAGCTTATGCAGATAGTTTGTGAGGTCTTGACCTATAAGCAGTTCAAAGTTGCCTGGACCAATGTCAATGAGCAATGCTGTATCTGTGGCACCGGCAGCAGTATCAAAGAGGTTATTGCTGACTAAGATGTTTTCGACTCCGCCGATGAGTTCGCCGACAGCTTGGAACATCCATTTGTCAGTGTTCGTGATTAAGATTTCCAAAAGCGTGTAAACGCTGGACTGCATAATGAGTCTGTAAGGTCCGTAGAATCCAAGTGCTCGCAATCCCTGTTTTGCCGCTGCAACATCAGGAAGAATGTTAGCTTGTGTAGTCCATTTAGCTCCGGTTGCAACAGTTCTGCTTGTGGCTGGAACAGAGTTCATTAAGCCTGCAATACCCAATGCGGTCCAACCTGAATATTCACCAGATAGAATTAGTTTGTCTTCTTCTTCAGCGACTTGTAAGGCTGCGTTCTCTGCGTGTTGAGTGTTAAGGTCTTGGCCGCCTTCTCTTCGCATGAGGATGTCTCGCCAATGCAAAATATATTCTTTATGAATTATTGGAATTTTGGTGGAATCTTCTTCAAGGTCGACAATATCTGCTGCAACTTCTTCACCTGTCATGTCAATTAGGGCTTGGCTCATGTCATTTTCTTTGTAGAAAGTGTATTTGCGGAAACCAGCATGTGGTAACGCTCTTACTGGCATAAGCTGGCGACCAATCAGTTGAGGTCTCACTGTCTTGACTATTTGGGTTTCGATGAAGTTGATTTCTTCAGTTGTTAAGGTTCCTGTGGCAAGTCCAACTCTTTGTAATGATTGCATTGTAATTCACTAAATTCCTGTGAGTTTGACCAAGATCCATTCAGCGTCGTCGCCAGACTTAGCTTCTTCAGCTACACCAACAGCCTTCGTTGCATCAGTGCTCTCTATGACCATGCCAGCAGTTGCACATTGAACTTTCTCGCCCATAGAGATAGCTGCTCCTGAAACGGCTTTAAGCAAGACAACGATGTCACCTCGTAACACGCGAGCTTGCGTGTCCACAACATAGATGGTTGTGCGTAGTTCATCTGGTTCAGTGTCCAATACACCAATGATTACGCTGCTTCCGCTTGTACCTACAACAACTTGGTGAGTGCCTGTTCCAGGTTCAACTAAGCGTCCAGGGTAACAGTTGTCTGCGGTTTCAATTTCGTATTCTTCAATGATGGGAATGCCTGAACAGAGTATGCCTCTTGCTGGTTGAACTGTTCTTTGTGGAGACATAATATTTCACTATTCCATTTCAGCGATCTCTTTCGCCGTTTTGCCATAGGTGCTGCCTATGGTTAGGTTCTTGTTACCTGTGGATGCGTTGCCTGCACGAATTGGTTTGTGTGTGCCTGAAGGTTCTTTGCTCATAGAAAGTGTTGCATCGATGGCTTGTAACTGTTCAATCTTCATGTCTCCAAGTTGAGCGGTATCGTATTCGCTTTTCTGTTTAATCCTCATGATGAGGTCAGCTTTCAAGTCAGTTCCAATAACATCGTTTGCCTCTTTCAACTGGCGTTTAAGCAAAGTATTTGCCTTAACTAAACTGTCACGTTGTTCTCTGATTTCCTTAAGCTCTTGATTCATGTCTTTCAGTTGAGTCTCTACAGTAGGATTAGCTGCATTTCCTGTCTTTTTCCTTGTCAATTTAGATCAACTCAAATTTTTATTCTTGCAATTCCTTTATGCACGCTGCGTAAACGTGCGCGACCAAAAGTTCCATTTTCCTAACACAACCTAATGATTGTGCAGAAAACGGAATCCTCGCTTGTTGCCCAACGAGGGAGAACACTAAGCAGGTTCGCTTTGCGTCAACTTGTGACTGTTAACGTTTTCTACGGGCTTCAATTTGGCGAAGTGTGTCACGTTCAGCTTTCAGTTTTAGAAGTTTTTGACTTGTTGCCACTAAATCTTCTGGTGTCTCATGTTCACCTGCCAGTTCTGCTTCACACCATTCTGTAGCTTCTTCATGTGTCATGCCTTCCTCTGTCTTCATGTCAATGCATTTTTCTAAGGGTGTTGGCTCTTCTTCTTGATCCGTAACTGGATGCTCTATTCTACATTGTTTCTCAGCTTCCACTCTGGTTTTTCCCTCAGTCATAAGTCTTGTGACGCAGTTCTCAAAGTCGACATCTTGATCTTCCTCAGATACAGGATGTAGTTCTCTACATTGCTTTTCAGCTTCTTCTTGAGCCATGCCACCTTTCGTTAGGCGTGTGACACAGCTTTCATAGGTCTCTTGTGCACCTTCCGCTACAGGATGCTCTACTCGACATTCTTTCTCAGCTTCTTCCTGAGTCATCCCTTCCTCTTTTTTGCGTGTGACACAGTTCTCGAATGCGGCATCTTGATCTGCCTTGACATGGCCTTCTTCCTTGCATTTTGCTATAGCTTCTTCCAAACTCAAGTTCTCTGGTTCACTCGTGTATTTCACAATGCATTTCTGATATTCAGTTTGCTCTTGATCTGTTAATGTGCCACCTGGGGGTATTGGCTCATCTTCTGGTTTCGTTACAGCTTTGCATAACGCTTCTGCTTCTTCTCTTGACATTTCAGGGTATTCTTCTAAGCGTTGTTTCACGCATTTCTCAAAATCTTCTGGAGTTGTGACTAATCCCTCGCCAGTTTCTTCACTCATTCTTTTTTTACCTCCATTAATTTTTTGTACGCTTGAAGATCCGAAACTCCGTTTAAGAGCTTCAGGACCATTGTAATAAACCCAGCCACAAAACGCTCCTGGATCATCAGCGAAACCTTCAGCTTTCCGTTTACAGTTATCCATCCATGCTTTCGGAGGACGCTTATCTTGACTGCCATAAATTAGCACGTCATAAATCATGTTTCTACCGGCTCTCATCTTTGAGGCTTCAATAGCCCGGTGCATAGCTTCAGTTTCACTTTTGTTAGCGTGACAAGACCCTTTAATGAGGGTTCCTGCTTTAGCTCCGTGAGTGTGAATAATGCACCATTGATTTCCGCGTTTAACAACTTTGTCTGTTTGAAACAGTGTTTTCATGGTTTGATCTACTCCGATTCCACATGTAGGATAGGTGCAACGTCCTTTTGGAACGAATGATGCAACATGGTCAATTACGATGTCTTCCATTCTGTAGTCATAGGCTTTTCCCTGATACTCACCGGGAATGGGAACGTAGGTGTAGTAGAATCCTATGCTTACATCAGCGATTAAGTTAGGATCATGAAGAGCATCAATATACTGTTTTGGTGTCCTCCGTTTGTTATACACCATGACAGCCCAGAGGCGATCACGTTCAAAATACGGTTTTTCACAGTAGCCAACTATGTCTTTCTGGTTCATAATAACCATAGTTGCTGGATGCTCTTTAATGGTTAATTTTGCGGATCGAACGAATGGTGTAGCTGCAAGTAAGGCTCTTCGACTCTTAAAAGCTCTACCGTCAGGGTATGGATAGACTCCGACTGCTGTTATTGCAGCACGGATTTTGAGGAAGTGGTCGTTTTCGCTTATGATTTTTGCTCGGTCACAAGTGAAATGGTCTGTTCCATATTTCTTCATTTTTCATCACTTCTAAATTCAATTAGTAGAATCAAAGCGAAAATGAAAAGGAAAACGCAACCAGCAATTACGTCTCCTATCGGCATTATTACATGATTCCTCTTTTAACTAATTCTTCTGTTACTCGAATATATTCTGTTGGATTAGTTATGCGTCTCAAAATACATCTACAATTTGGATGGACCCATGGCTCAATTATGTTTCTACTGCGAATTTTTAGGTAATGAAATAAACCTCTTAGATGCAATCCTGAGAAGTAAGTGCTTTCAGCATGCCTCATACAACGAACACAAAGCTTCACATCAAATATTGGAATGTAATGCCAAATGTCATAGAGACTAAAAAAGGTCGCGCGTTCAAATTCCTCTGGTTTCCGTTTGTAAGCATCAAAAGCATGAACGGCTCGAACCATAGGAATTAAGTAGCTCATTGTTAAAACCTTAAATAGTTAAAGGGTTTAGTAAACCATAGGTGTTGAAATGCCATTCAAAGACAAACTCAAACAATTACTCTATATGCGTAAATATCAAGCTAAACGACGAGTAGAACTCAAGAAGCAAGAACAACTACAAGAAGATACTGTTCGCGTAATCAAACTCATGCGAGACAATCTTGTTGGTAGAAAATGTATGCCAGCCTTACTTTTGCAACAAGATGCGAAGGATGCTCCACAAGGGATAATATTGCCAATTATTCATAAGACTTTTGAATTGGGGAATTTGGAATCTTTGGTAAAGGCGGCTTTAGCCGTTGTTGAGGAAGAAGATAAGTTGTTACTTGTTGGTGAACATAAAGGGTGGCCTGCATTAGGGATTCATGGATTAGCAAGTATTCCAAGACATAGTGTTGTTAAGTCTCAAGGAAGGTGGCCTACCAATATGATGAGCGATGTTCAGAATGCAACTGAAACATTACAAGATAACAAACATTTTCCCCCATACATACTTATTGTAAACACTTTAGCCTTGCTTTCAATTCCAGCAATCCCCTGTAGTATTCAGTTTTATGATTCTCCATATCTTTGCACTATAGAAGGACAGAAGAATAATGCTTTGGTAGTTGCTCCAGAGGTTGTACCAAGCATAAATAATTTTGAAGTTGTTATCGGTTGTGATGTGCAAGTATCATTAAGACCTGACAACAAGGCAAATTTATGGGAAGCATTAACTCCAGTCATTCACAAACCAAGTTCTATCTGTGAGATTACAAACATAAAATATTCTTAACTTCTCTTCTTTTTTCCAGCTACTTCGCGAATGAAATATTCATTGCCACCAGCTTGTATGCCACCAACTTCAACAAATTCTTTTCCACCTTGCTCATCAGTTAACTCCTCCAGACTGGGATCAATCATTTTCCGCACTTCATTATGCGTGAATTTGGTTAGTTCACATTTGCGTCTGATAGCTTCAAGTGTGTCAAGTTCAATCTTTGCTTTCTGTTCTTCAGTGAGTTCAAAACCAGATTTCCAGTTGAAAGACCAGTCAGGAATTTCAGCCACTTCACCCTCTTTCTTTTCCAGTTGCAAAATAATGTTAATTAAGTCTCGAAGACCAACTTCATAAGCTGACTGCTCATCACTAATAATGTTGAAGTATTCTCTCTCATTAACTTGGCTGCCAGTTAAGGCTCCTGCTTGAACTCCTCGTAAAATTGCCAAGGGGATTCCAGATGCACAGCTTATGTTCTCCATGATAGGCAAATAATAGTTCATGGGATCTAAGGCTTTACCAGCTGTGCCTTTAAAATCCATTTCCACATCTTCATTATGAGCAAAATAAGTGCGTGCGTTCAAAGCAGCAAAAGCACCACTATTCACATAATCCTCAATTTCCGTTTTTTCGTAGCCCTTAAATGTTAACTCTGGGAAGCCACTACCATAACGGAACATGGTTTGACCCATACCCCAACGTTCATTCCTTAAGGTGACAAGATCATCCCAGAGTGGATCAAGAACGCTTCTGCCTTCCCAATCACTTGTTTCATACAAGCGAGTAGCCACATGAATCACACGAGTATAATGAACTTTCAATCGTGCTGCTATGCCTTCTCTTTGAATGTAGTAGATTTCAGGCAAGCCATAACGGTCACTTTGTTGGTCACGATCTTTTTTTATGCTACTTATCTGAATTGGCGCATAAGCGTGAAGGTCCACAAGTTCTGTAGGGTTTTTCAATTCATCTCCTAAAGTGTCACCGTCATCATTGTATCCGAGAACCATGATAGCCCAGCCGAAGGCACGTTCATAACTTGCAAGTCGGGTCCATTCAAACTTAGCTTTTAAAATGCTTAATTTCTCTTGAATCTTCTGATCGAAATCTTCGCTTTCGCCTTCTTTAAGTTCAATGTTGAACCAGTTGTCAAAAATGTCATGAGCTACACGGACTACGATGCGGTGAGCTACTGGTTCACGTAAGATGGCAAAGGCACGGAGATTGTTTGTTATGTCTGCTCCATATTCGCCTCCACCTCCAGTGTAGCCTCCTCTGGGGATGAGGATGCCATAACCTCTGGGGATGGCTGTGGCTGTGCCTATACGTTTGAAACCTGTAGAACTCATTTCTTCACTTTCCTTCTTTCTATTTCTTCACGAACTTTTTGAACTTCAGAACTTCTAACAAGATGACAACCCATTTCTTGTTTTCCTTCAAAAAACCAAATTATGAGTTCTCCTATCAAACAACCAACAGGTATAGCTAAAATAACACCGATGATGACAAGAAGATAATTCATTTTTTCACTTCTTTTTTAAGCCTGAAACATTAAACCCAGAAGAATTGAATATGCCACTGAAAGAACAGTTGCTACAGTGAATAGATGCTTCCCAACCTTCAGCCCCAACCGTGAAACTATCAAGATCTAATGAGGTTTGAGTGCAACTGGGACATTTTGTTACTTTCAACGCTTCCTTAAACAGTTCAATATCATCGATGTCATTAGCAAAAGACAGCTCTACATCTCGACGTTTCCACGCTTGAATCCTTGCCATAAACCAGCCTATGATGTTTGGAAACTTCATTTTTTTATAGTCCACCAATCAGATGCTTCAACATGAAGAGTTAAATTGTTAGTATGCATAAATTCCAGAACTGCTTTTGGCACACCTAACCAGTATCTCTCGAAATCGTGACCGCCAATAATGCCATCTCTTTTCACTTTTGGATAGTAATTTTTGATGTCATCTTTAACGAAACTGTAGTCATGGTTACCATCAATATAAACAAAATCTAAATCATCTGGAATGTCATCAACTGCATCTACTGAAGTTTTTTTAATGAATACGGTTTTATCTTTGAATCTGCCTAATCGTTCTTTTGCCAAAGTATTGAAAGAAGTATGAACAGTTAGTAGTGTTTTTCTTTGCATATAGGGAATGTAAGGATCAACCAAAAATAATTTATGAATATTCAATGTCTCCAAAATGCTCTCTGCATTCGCGCCCACGCTAACACCAATTTCAACTCCAATTAAAATTTTTGAATCAAACTTGCTACGCAAAAAACGAATCATGGGACGCACTTAATCATTCATCCTTTGATATGCTTCCCTAATTTTAGGTGAATAATACTCAAAGATGTGTGAAGGTTTTGGATAAGAATGATTGTGTTTCCATAGTTCTGATTGCACAACCTTTTTTACATCTTCCAAACTGTTGACGGGAATTGCAAGATCACCGAGAAGCTCTATTGTGGCAGTAAGAGACTCTGAGATGATTGTGGGGATGCCTATGACGCTGGCTAAAAACGCTTTGTTCTGCAAGTAATACTGGTGAATGTTCAAGGGCTTCCAATATAGGAGGTTGTAGTGACAGGATTTGAGGATTCCAAAGATTTGTAAGTGATGAATATAGTTTTCACCTTCTAAAACCAGTAGCTCTCCCAAATCGTTTTGCATCCACAATTCTCTGATGCCAGAAGTATTCCGCAACTGTATTTTGCTGTCAGCACTCATTTCTCCAACATAACAAGTAGTTGTTTGCTTTCTTTTTTCCACACTAAATTTTGATGCAAAGTCAATCTCAAATTTTGAGGGAACATTAGGAACTGTCCATATCTTTTCAGCACCAAGTTCACGGTATCTTCTTTCAACATTCTTGTTAGTTACTATAGTTGCGAATGGAAGTATTTTTTTAACAATGTTTTTGCTAATGTTTCGCCTATAAAAACGAAAGGGTCTTGACCACTTGCTGCATAGATGAGGAGCTTCGTAATCGTAGTAGCTATAATGGTATTCCCAATCGTTAAACAAAGTTGGAAAGCCCAGTCGACGTGAATAGTATGCACAAGGCAGATTGTGAGCATGAACAAACGCACAATCATGTTCACGCATAACACGTTTCAAGCCTAAATGATCATACGGAACTGGAAGCAGATAAGCCATTGCACGACTTTTCTTGTAAGTTTCAACAACTACTTTGTCAACATCTGGAATCCACTTGTTTGTGCCTTCCAGCTTACTTCTTCCCTCAGCAGCTTTTTCACGCACAAAAATGACAGGTTGAACTCCCATGTCAAAATCGTTTTGCATGAACCTTTGCATTCGGTCATTCCATGCGTTTGTGTTATCCATGAAATGCAGAACATTCATGAGATTCACCAGACATACTTTTCAAAAAGCTGTTTCCAATCTGGATTCATTTGATTGCAACTTCTACATGCTTCATGGTTTAATCCTAAGTCCAAACGTTTCCTCCATGTCTCCATTAAATCAATTTCTTCAATGTGACCCCAATTATATTCGTAAGGAAGATCAGAACATTGCATGAACTTGCCATCAAAGCTGATTGCTAAATTGTGGAAACAGTTGCAAGGTGCTCTTAACCTCTTGAATTTCCTTAACTGCAATTCCCGGTAATGTTTCAAGAGTGGATGTTCACTATCTCGCAGTTGATCGCTTTGTTCGCGAGTTTCACCCCAATGTAAAGGCCGAACTTCTTGAATGTATCCTTTAAACAGTTTTTGCCATTTACCTAAGTTGTCAACGTTTTCTTTAAACAAGATATAGCGTAGTTGTATTCGTTGATTCCAAAACTTGTTTTGGGTAATCCAATCTATAGTTTTCAAAACGTTCTGGAACAAAGGTTTCCCATGCACATAATTATAAGTGGATTCATCAGCCGCTGAAATTGAGAAACAAACATCATTAATATCACGATTTCTAAGCAAATGTCTTCTACTATAAAGAACGCCATTAGTGCTTACAAGAATCAAACACTGCAGTTTTTTCTTTAACAGGTTCACTATTGCGGGAAGGCGTATTTCAAGTAGAGGATCAGAGTTCATAAACGGGTAAACATCATTAATTTGAATTTTGTTTCGACATAGCTCATCAGCTACGCTTTCTATAGTGCTAAGTGGAAGTTCACCAATTCCATACTTGATGAAGCTTGCTTGAGGATTACAGTAAACACAATTGAGAGTGCATTTTTTATTAGTAGTATCTAATTGTAGACTACAAGGTTGAACTGTCCAGAGAGGACGTAAATACAAGTGCTTTCTCAAAAAAGACTTAGTATAGCGGATTGCACTGTGAGAGCCATTTTGGATTGTTCTTTCAAATAACAATGAGCCACCTTCAAGAAAAGTAGATTATTGAGGAAAGTGGAGCGTTGCGCCATGGGGTAACGCAACGCCCCCTACATGGCTCGATGCTTTGTGGTTCAATGTTGGGGATGCTTTCCCAATGGTTTGCACATATAACTCTGTGTTTCAACTTTAAAGTTTTACTATCCGAATTTCCATGCTCCCTTCGGCGCACGCCTCTTCATCTTACTGCCAACACCATACCGCAACGCATCCACAGCATGATCATTCTCCTTAATGCTCTCATCATACCCTTGAAGTTCAGCAATAAGATTTACGCATGTTGGCGAAATAAAAATTCTCGGAATCCCTCGTGAATCAACTGGAAAATAACCAGCCATATTCCTAACGCTTTCATCCCGTCTTGGCTCACTCTTTACTGCTCTAATTCCAGATTGAGCATTCCAGCCTTGAATTGTTTGTTTCTCTGTTGGATCAATAATGAATGTTCCGTGACCCCAGTTTTGTTGCATCCTTTTAGCTTCTGTAATTACTTGATCTGGAGTTTGTCGCCGCATGTAATATTCATCTGGTATGTAAGCTCGGCCGTCTCTATCGAAGCCTATTGGTAATATGCAGCTTGGGTTGTCCCAGCCGAAATCAACACCATACACAACTTCTTTAATGTTACCCCAGTCAATCGTTTTAACGTGAATGCTGTAATCGAAAGGAATTGTTCCTGCGCCTATGGCTGCGAATCTTCCATAAACAAACCTTTCAGACAAGCCACCATGATGAGTACGCTTAATGTTTTCAATATAATCCTTGGTTAGATGTATGTTGTCTTCAAGAGTCATATTATACGATTTACTCATGGGATTGCGTGTTTCAGGATTATCAAAGAACTTGTGCAACGGACTACCCGGCGCATCTGGTGTTGTTGTTACAAACGCTCCTGTTGGATATTTGCCTGGGATGCTGCCTCTGATTCTTCGTTGAATGACAAGCCATGCAGTATCAAAATGACGGATTAACCGTGCTTCATCAACTTGGATTATGTCTATGTTTGGGCCTTCTGCCATTTCTGGATCTTCTAAGCCTCCGAACCATAGTTGTGACTTGTTGGCTAAGTCGATGCGGTGTTCGCCTTTGTTGTAGTCGCTGATTATGGGGTTGCTGTAGAATGGGAATCCTAACAAGTCATGCAAGGTTTTTATGAGTATGCGAGGAACCATCTTGTATGTTGGCTCAAAAATATATCCTACGGCCCCAGCGTTTTCAAGCAACCAACTGAGTATCTCAAAGACTCCAGCAACGGTTTTTCCGCTTCCAGTACCTCCACGTAATAGTCGGAATTTTACTTTATAGCGGTCTTGATGAAAAGGCATCTGTGCAGCATGAGGTATATAGGGGATTATGTATTCACGGCTGCTTTTCTGCATCCTTCTCGGGCTTCCACATTTTAATTACAAACGGCTCTTTCTGAGTCAACGCAGTTTCAACTTTCTGAGTTAATGTTTTACCCAGCAACCTTGTGATTTCCTTGTAAGCTATAATTGGATCTTTCTCTTGAATTAGTAGGTGTAGTCGTAGCCATTCTTCTTTTATCCAGTCTTCGAAGTCTCCGCTTTGTCTCCATTCTTGTTTATCTCTTTCTATGGTTTGTCTTTTTACTCCGCATTCTTTTGCTATTTGCTGTGATGTTTTTCCTTCGATTAGTCCAGTTTTGATTTTGGGTAAGCGGATTCGTGTAGCTTCAGGGAGTACCATTTTGTACCGGTCCAAGTTAAATATGATGTTTATTCCTTACAAAAATGTGGGTGTCGCCACCACAAAAAAGTGGCAAGTCAAATTCTATCTTCTATGATTAAGGAGGTGGTTTGTCTGGTGCAATGACTTCATTATTGCTTATCCATCCTGCCTTCTTTGCCACAATCTTGCAAGTCCAATAGATGTAAATTGTAAGACCGCTGTTCGCCAAGTATTCTTGTGCTGTCGCATAGCTCCATCCCAATTTGAGGGTAAGCAACCCTATTAGTAGACCTATGACACAAGTTGCCGCGAACTTTGATAATTCAAATTGTTCAGGGTCTGTCTTTCTCATGTAGCCAAGCATGCTCGTAACCAGTGCAGCCAAAATCATTGGCGGCAGTATCTTCCCAAAATCTACGAATAGATCTGCAAAAGTTTCCTCGTCAAAAACAGGTGCTGTGTCATTCGTTGCCAAGACAGTAGGTATAGCTACTATGAGAATGACTGTCAAAAGAATGGTTAAGCAAAGAATATTTTTCTTCATATTCTTCCTTCACCTCCCAGCAGGTTGAATGTTCTGGAATGTGCCTCTACCTCTTGAATCTATTAGAACTTCGCCGCGTTCAATGTTGATTGCGTCCATGTTGACGAAGCCATATTTTTGTTGAAGTAGGTTGTAGATTGTTTGGGTGTTGATGATGCAGACTGTTTCTGCTTGTTCAGGATCTCTGAAGCTGCTTTGCATTGCTAAACGTTTAGCGTCTCTGCGTTGTCTCGCTTCTAAACTTCGTCGATGAGGCATACTAATACCACTTCCAAGGCGGTTCTTTGAATCCTCTTTTTTGAGGCGGTTGATATAAACGTTTTAATAAAAGTGGATTTTAACATAAAGGTTTTGCGTATAGGAACACTTATAAATATAGATTTTACTATAATTTTGTTAATAGGAGAAAAGGAAAAATGACCTTGAAAGAAGAATGGCAAGCCACAGCCATCATGACTAAGCCTTACACTGACAAGTGGGATCACAAACCTTCAACTGATGATGTTCTTGAATCCCTTGCAGACCTAATTCGACAGAAAGAGTTGGATGATCATTTTCAAATCAAAATAGCAAAAATAGGTGATAGATGAAAAATGCCAATAGAAACGGGATATATCGCAAAATGGAAGGACTACCCAACTGATGAAATAAAGATCCGTGTTGCGCGCCCTGGACCCCTCGGAGTTCCGAAGAAGCTATGGAAGCTCGCCAAGGAGAATAAGATTAGTTGGCACGAATATGAAATTATGTATCTACTACACGTTCTAACCGATAAGAAAGCCTCAGAGAAACTATTTGAAATTGCGCGCCTATTGCAAGATGGGAAAACGGTTCGATTAATCTGTTATGAAAAGAATCCGCCATGTCACCGCTTTACGTTGAAGAAGGCCTTAGAGATTGAAATGGGGATTATCTAAAATGATTGTGAAACTTCCAACGGATCCTGCAAAACTGAAACTACTATCAAGAGAATACATCCTCAAGCACTGTAGAGCATTGGAAAAGGAGGCTGATACTTTCAAAAAACAACTTGAAGATTGGCTTGAACTTCATAAGAGTGACTACTGTGCAACTTGTGGAGTAACGACATATAAAACCGTAAAGAAGTTGCTTGTGTCTACGGAGAGAGCAGAGTGAAAATAAAAACTACGAAAATCACAACGGCAAACCTAACAACCGTTCCATCTGCAATTCGCGGAGCATTAAACCTCAAAGCTGGAGACCACATCAAATGGTGCATTGAAAACGAGAAAGTAGTCATTTATAAGGTTTGGAAAGCGGAGGCAAAAAAATAAAGCGTTCAGTAACTCTCAAAATCACCTATGACACCTATTCTGCAACGAAACAAGGAATAATCAACGTCGTGCTTGAATGCAGTGGAGCTATTGTGGAAGTTGAGGAGGTGAAATCTTGATGCCGATACAAGTTGAGATAACAGTTGGAAAGAAAGTCAGCAGCGAAGTTGATAAACACACTTGGCGCACAATCCATTATGAAATAAAGGCAATCACAGGAGTAGAAGATTTAGCTGCATTGGAGACTCAAAAAGAGAAACTGGAAAATATAATTGACAAGTGGCTTGCAGTTCATACAGGCAAGTTAACACATTCTGTACCTGAAGCACCAGAAGGTCCTATTCCACTTAGTGATATTCCAGATATTGATCTTGGTGAACTTGAAGATGCTGGATGGCAAACATATCAGAAAAATTCATGCAAGCCAGGACAGGCTGGTTGGGTTAAGAATCCAGTTGAGTTTACAAGCTGGAAGGATCCGCCTCAAGTGTTACTAAGGCTGGTCAAAGCGATCCATAAAACCGCAGACAAGAAACTCGTGTTAGGTGACATGGAGTATTTCCTAAAGAGCAAGTTCATCAACCGTAAGCCAGTGAAGAGGCAGTCAGCGAGGTGAGAAGATGAGTTACAGAATCAGCATAACAAGCGAACAGCATGGCTACACCATCCGGGTAGAAAGGATATACTTTGAGCTGGACAAGAAAGACAAATCGCATGAGATGGCAGAAACTATATCAACATTAGCTATAATCAATGATCGCAAAACTGCATTAGAAGTTTTCAACACGCTGAACAGCTTTCTGAAGGCATTGGTGAAACACAAAATCCTGAAAGAAGAGGTCTTCAGATATTAGGAGATCAAACCGATGGAAAGAGGCATTTGCTCAATAGTCAGCACGCAGACACAATTTATCAAGCGAGCCAAAAGGGATTTAATGCCGTTAGTGATTTTTTGGCCTAACGACTTCTACGTCTTCAGCCCTCAGATGATACTCTTAAACAATCATGGAGAGAACATCAGAGGAGACAAAGGACAGCCCATCCACTTTCTCAATTTTGAAAGCAACCTTGGTGTGAAATGGTTTGTGCCAGGCTTAGAGGCTGCAATGACTATTTTGAAGTTGAAAAAGAGAGGAGACCTCAGCACATACACAGGTGAATGAAATGGCTTACAAAGAATATGTTATGACGGCTAACATTAAACTCAGATTATTGAATCACCGTAAACGATGTCAGAATCGAATCAAAAGCCATAACCAGTATTATCAAAGTCATTTAGATGAGCTGCTCTGTAAAACTTGTGAAAAGGAAATCAAGGTGGGGGATCTTGTAAGGTCACGCGCTGGATTTAGGTGTCATTCAATTCTACGTCACAAAGCATGTGATATTAAGGTGTTTGGAGATGGGAAGGAAGAGTAGAGAGAAAATGACAGGACAAACACTCAAGGAACGAATTGAGACCATATCTAAACGTGAGGAGAAGCAGCGCAAGGAATACAACGCGTGCA
The DNA here is from genome assembly GCA_030589055.1 of Candidatus Bathyarchaeota archaeon. Taxonomy (GTDB): domain Archaea; phylum Thermoproteota; class Bathyarchaeia; order Bathyarchaeales; family Bathycorpusculaceae; genus SOJA01. The sequence continues at coordinate 19,105 of JAUUWK010000009.1, forward strand.
TGAAAAGAATCCGTGAGGAGTATTTGAAATTGTTTATAGGGAGGTGAGTTCATGAACTATAAGGTAATTTGGGTTTGTGAATACTGTGGGGATGTTGTTGAAAGAAAGCCGCATGAGATAGTGCCAGCACCACAACGACAAGGCTGCAAGCAAGGAGCTGGTGGTTTCCACAAACATAAGCCGGTACAGGTAAAGGAGGTGAGTTGATGCCTAAACTTGGAAAACGTGAAGGCCATATCTGCACGATTGAATGTCCATACTGTGCAAAAATCATT
>JAUUWK010000052.1 GCA_030589055.1 Candidatus Bathyarchaeota archaeon
AAGAATATCGTTCCTTCTAAAGCATAAGGTCCGAACATCATTTCAGCTAGCCCTTCTCCAACAATTCCTGGCCCCTTATATTTTTGACAGATTCCAGCTAGTAGTTTCGCCGTGAAAACGAGAAAACATATTCCAATAACACTTCTTATGACCACTATTTCATCCACTGCCAACATGGCAAGCGCGCGCTTAATACATCAGGAGTAGTACGGTACATTGCATCCACATTTCGCATTTTAACGTAATTCACAATAGATTTAATAGTCTGGATGTTCGTTTCAATGAAAAGGTTAGGCATTAATGGACGTAAAGAATAAGAAGTGATATCATGATTGCATCTTGAGTTTTTTGTTTTAATCGAGATGAATTATCTTTCGCTATTCTTTTGGAAGGAATTGCGGGCAAAGATTAAATATTGATTGTCTCGATATACGAAGAAAGGTGTTAATGGTGTACGACTTCGTAACCCTACTACAGATAGTTTTCTTAGAAGATCTATGGAACATGGTCGTGAACATGCTTCCTGGTATAGTTGGTGCGATAGTTGCGTTGATCATAGGCTGGATAGCTGGACGAGCTTTAGGTAAAGGAGTATCCAAAATCCTGGACAAAACTGGGGTCGATGATGCACTACGCAAAACAGTCGTCGGCAAGTCAATAGAAAAATCCGGAATAACATGCGTGCACTTCTTCGACCTTATTGTGAGATGGTTTGTTTATTTAATAGCCATTCTAGCCGCCGCAAACATACTTAATATAACGGCTCTAAGCGACTTTTTAAACACAGTTGTTTCCTACCTACCAAGCTTCATCGCAGGCATATTCATCCTACTCTTCGGCTTCATAATCATTGACTACTTCGCTGACTTCTTTAGAACTTTCGGCAGAGAGGCAAAAATAGAGTTCATAGGCATAATCACCTTTGGCTTAAGACTGCTTCTATACTTCGTGATCATAGTAATAGCCCTAAGCGTCATAGGCATAGACGTCACCATCCTATACATATTCGCCACAGCCTTAGCATGGGGCATAGCTGTTGGAGCCGGAGTCGGCATAGCCATAGCAGTTGGATTAGGCTTCAAAGATGCAGTAAGAGAAAAAGCCAACGAATGGATTAGAACAGCCGCCGAAGCAGCAAAAAAAGCAGAAGAGGCTTCGGAAAAATAAAAAGAGAAAGCACTTTTTCCCCTTTTTTTTGGATACATAGGAAAGAAATAGCCGTGTCATATTAGGTTCCTTAGACTTTATGTGTTGCAATTTCTCTCGATTCTTCAGCGCTTTTTCATTCTTTAAATTTAACCTATTTATGAGGTTCAAACCACTTATAAGTCTCAAAAATCCTTGAATTTCCAAGTTTCTGCTTATGAACGTCAGTACATGATTTCATAACAACCCGTTTAGAGCTTGCGAGGCTCATGAAGACATTTATCTGGGCTTAAGAAAGAGTATCCTCCAAAGACTCCCAGGAATCTTCTAGTTGCATGTGGTTCTATCGAGCGCTTTGACCTCGCTCTTTCCCTTACCTTTAAATCAAGGACTGCAAAATAGTTTCGGCTATGAAGAAAGTGAAAGATTTCGAGATAGAAAAGTCTCGAGACCTAGAAGAGATTTTGGGGCAAATGGAAGAATTAGGTGGCTTCCAAGGAAGCAAGGTAGCCGAAGCCGTGAACATTCTAGAAAGGATGATTAAAGACAAAAAATCGCTGAATTTCCTGTCCTTCCCAGCGTGTTTGGTAGCAACCGGGATAAGAGGCGTTTTTAAAGAAATGGTGAAAAGAAACTGGTTCGATTTGGTCATCACAACCTGTGGAACTTTAGATCACGATTTAGCGAGAAGCTGGGGAGATTATTACCAAGGTTCTTTCCAATTAAACGATGAGGAAGTAAAGAAGAAAGGTTTCAGTCGGCTGGGAAACGTTTTGGTTCCAGACAAAGTTTACGCTGAACAGGTTGAAAAGAACGTTCAAAGGTTTCTGAGCGAAATCTACAAAGAGAAGAAGGAACTGGCAACTTATGAGCTAGTTTGGGAATTTGGAAAAAGATTAGACTGTGAGGATTCGATAATTTATTGGGCAGCCAACAACAAAATCCCGGTAATAGTTCCGGGCATAACCGACGGAATGATTGGATACCAGCTGTGGATGTTCTCCCAAGACAAAGATTTCAAGATTGACGTTCTGAAAGATGAACAGCTACTGAATGACAGAGTTTGGGAGACTGAGAAAACTGGAGCTCTAATAGATGGAGGAGGAATATCAAAACATCATACGATCTGGTGGAACCAGTTTAAAGGAGGATTGGATTACACTGTTTATCTAACAACCGCCTTTGAAGCGGACGGTTCTTTATCCGGAGCAAGACCGAGAGAGGCTGTGTCTTGGGGGCAGATAAAAGAGAACGCCGAGAAAACTTTCGTTTGGGGCGAAGCAACCTCGATTCTGCCTCTCATAGTCTCTGCCCTAGCAGGAAGATTGTAACACAAATTAATTTGATGTGCATACTAACAATTTTCCGAACAATCTTTCTTGAAAAAAGTCTCCAGTTTTCTGGTTTTTGATCTCTTCAATATTCCAGCACACTTCTGAGGGTCTAGAGCCTTAAAATCCAATTGAAGGGTTGCTAGAAGCCTTTGGACTCCCTTGGCAATGTTTGGGGCAACAAGAATTCCCCGAACTTCACGGTTTACCTTACTTTTGATTGCATCGACATATTTTGCGAGTTGAAGCGCAGCATCGTTGCCTGCTGTCTTGCGTTTGATTTCCACAACAACAAGATTTCCATCTTTATCCACGCCATAAACATCCACGAAGCCCGGCTCAACCTTTTTCTCGTAGCTTATGAGTTTGAATCCTTCTTCCACAAGCGAAGGTTCGAGTAAAATCGCTTTTTGCATGTCTTCCTCACTTGCATACAGGGAGAACTCCCCTGAATCCACAAGGCTCAAAGCAGAAACCATGTGAATTTCGTCAAAGAACACCTTAACAGACTCGGCTGGCTTCCGCCTTACAGCATGAATCTCCAACGCGTTGTCTTTTGCTTGAATGTGAAAAATACAGCCGGGAGGTTGCCAGTTGACAGGCTCGTAGCCAACTGAACGGTGAACAAGAAGAGAGCCATCCTCCTTAATGATTAGGATGCGCTCTCCAGGCTCTAGTTTTGAGCTTGCCCTTCCGCTGTAATGAACCCAACAGTCACCAATAACGAGTATTGTTCTACGTTGAGAAACAGCGGCGTTAATGGCATTCGCTGCTTCCTTAACGCTTGGCTTCACTAAAACAGTAAAAGGTTTGGAGTTTAACATTAATGTTCGCCAATAGTTTTAGAAGCCTTCTGTATACATAAGATTTCTGAAGGATTTGCTATGAGCGAGTGGGATAAGAAGCGCGACGTGATGCAACGTTACGATTTAACAGCACACATCTATGACATGCGGTACGCTGAGGAGCAAACTGCAAAAATCGAGGCTGCTATGGAAATTATAGACGTAGAAAAAGGAAGTTTAGTTTTAGATGTGGGCTGTGGAACCGGGGTTCTGTTTAACCATGTTGCAAACAAAGCTAAGACAATTGTTGGATTGGATATCTCTAAGGAAATTCTGCTTCAAGCAAAAGAGCGGGCGAGAAAATTTTCAAATGCGCATTTGATCTTGGCTGACGCTGACAACATGCCTCTTGAAGAAGGTATGTTTAGCCACGTCTTTGCTTTAACTCTTGTTCAGAACACGCCTGACCCCCTCAAAACTTTGAATGAGATTAAACGGGTTACAAAAGAGAACGCTGTGATCGCTGTTACTGGTTTAAAGAAGAAGTTCCCCATGAAAGCTTTCAAAAGCTTGTTGCAGGATGCTGGTTTGGACGTTATCGCTTTAAAGAGTGAAAGCTCAAATGATCATGTTGCAGTTTGCACCAAATTTTTCCATTGAAATCTTGCATAATTTAAAACTAAACTATATATGAAAGTAGAATATTAGGACATGCTCCAACTATAGCTTACATCCAATGTGGCTTGGTGAGTTAACGGATGCCTCTGAAAACGTTAAAAAGGGACACGGCAGAAGCGTTAACATTAGAATGGATTTTACATGTCAGAAACTACAGGTTAACCCTTGACAAAAATCTGTGTGTAGGCTGCCAAATCTGCGCTCTTGCATGCCCAAAAGAAGTCATTAAACTTGAAAAGCAGCCAAAAACTCCAGGAGAGAAGGCTAAACACGCAGAGATCGACATAGATTTGGAAAAATGCAATTTCTGTGGCATATGTGACATATTGTGTCTTTATGGAGCAATAGAAGTGACCGTGAACGGAGGACACGTTCTATCAGTTGTTGATAAGGAAAGTTTCCCACAGTTGATTCGCGACATCCAAGTGGACACGAGTAAATGTCCCGTGGACTGTGTAGAATGCGAAGAAGCATGCCCCTTGGATTTAATCAAGGTAACAAGATTGACGGGTGACGGAAAAATTGTTGAAAATATAGACTCCTTAACTGAAAAGGAGAAGAGTGAACTTCAAGTTAAAATTGATATCGACATGAAATATTGTCCATGCTGCAGGGTCTGCGAATTCAAATGCCCTGAAGGAGTCTTACATGTGCGAAAAATCTTCCACGGAAAGATAGTTATTCATGCAGAAAAGTGTCCCGAAGGCTGCACAGACTGCTTAGATGTTTGTCCAATAACAGATGCGCTTTACCTTTCTGATGAGGATAAAAAGGTGTATTTAAACGAGATGTTCTGCGTTTATTGCGGGGCGTGCAAGGTTGTTTGTCCGGTTGAGGAAGCCTTGGAGCTTAAACGAACTATGATAAGGCATACACCTGTTAGTTCAGGGGCGTGGAACAAAGCTCTAGAAAAGATAGCTTCACCGATTGAGATGACTAAAGAGTTGAAGGCGAAGGGTTCCCAAAAGACAAGGGAATCTGTTGAGAAGAGGTTAGGATGGAGGGCAGCATAGATGGCTCAAAAAGAAATCCAAAAGCAAACAGAAGTTCAAGAACTTCGAATAGGGGTTTTCATTTGCCACTGTGGCTTGAATATAGCTGGCGTGATAGATATAAAGGAGTTAATTGAGTACGCGAAAACTTTGCCAGATGTTGCCTACGTGAAGGATAACCGTTACACGTGTGCAGACCCGGGGCAAGATGAGATTAGAAAAGGCATAAAGGAGTATAAGCTCAACCGTGTCATTGTGGCAGCATGCTCGCCGCGGATGCATGAACCTACCTTTCGAAGAACAGTTTCTGAAGCAGGCTTGAATCCTTTCCTTTTTGAGATGGCTAACATACGGGAATTCTCATCATGGTGTCACCAAAGCACGCCGAAAGAGGCTACTGAAAAAGCTAAGGACTTGATAAAAATGGCTGTCGCAAAAGCGAGGCTGTTTCGACCGCTTGCAACGATGGAGGTTCCAGTAACCAACAAGGCGTTAGTCGTAGGTGGCGGCATAGCTGGAATGAACGCTGCTTTGGACTTGGCTGAAATGGGCTTTAAAACATACTTGCTTGAGAAGAGTGAGAGCATAGGAGGTCACATGGCACAGTTGGATAAAACATTTCCGACCCTTGACTGTTCCATATGTATTGAAGGCCCAAAAATGGTTGATGTCGGGCGACATCCCAATATTGAGATAATAAGTTATGCTGATTTGCTAAGTGTCAGCGGTTTTATAGGCAATTTCAAGATTAAGATCAGGAGAAACCCGCGGTATGTGATTGCTGAAAACTGCACGGGTTGTGGTGAGTGCAGAGATGTTTGTCCAATTGAATATCCGAACGAGTGGGACATGAGTCTAGGTGTTAGAACGGCTATATCTGTTCTGTTTGATCAGGCGGTTCCGCTCATTTACACTTTAAACAAGGATTATTGTATTGAATGCTACAAGTGTGTTGACGCTTGTGGAGCAAGACGGGCCATAAACTTTGAACAGGAACCCGAAGAGGTCGAGCTGGAAGTAGGGGCAATAATTGTTTCAACGGGCTATGACATTTACTTGCCGTATGATAACCCGCTTTACGGCTATGGCAAATATACAAACGTGATAACGTCTCTTGAGTTTGAAAGGCTTATACTTGCTGCTGGTCCAACCGTCGGAAAAGTTGTTAGAGCCTCAGATGGACAGAAACCCCACAGCATTGCCTTCATCCAATGCGTCGGTTCACGCGATACAAACAAATATCCATATTGCTCAAACTTCTGTTGCATGTACACTTTAAAGCATGCCGTCCAGCTTAAAGAGAAGTATAAAGAAGACGTGGAAGTCTACGTTTTTTACATGGACATGCGGAGCAACTTTAAGGGTTTTGAGGAATTTTATCAACGTGCAAGAGAGCTTGGTGCAAACTTTGTTCGGGGAAGGGTAAGCCGCATTTTTGAAGACCCTAAAACAAAGAATTTGATTATACATGCTGAAGACATGGCTCTTGGCCAACCCATAGAATTTAAGGCTGAAATGGTTGTTTTGGCAACTGCAGCCATACCGAAGAAAGGTACAGATAAGATGGCTCGCATACTTAACGTGACACGTGGAGCAGACGGCTTCTTCATGGAAAGCCACCCAAAGCTCAAGCCCATAGATGCCCCCACGGACGGAATATTCTTTGCTGGAGCATGCCAAGCACTAAAGGACATACCATACAGCGTCTCACAAGGCAGTGGTGCAGCAGGAAGAGCAGCAACCGTGCTTTCGAAGCCAACATGGAAGATTGAGCCGATAGTGGCTGTTGTAGATCCAGACAAATGTAGAAACGTTAAAGTGAAATGTGGGATATGTGCTCAGAGGTGTCCTTATGGGGCGATTAAGGCTGAGGAAGGGAAACCTGCTCAGGTGACAACAGCCAATTGCCACGGGTGCGGGACATGTGTAGCAGAATGCCCAACAGATGCCATAACACAAATGCACTTCACAGACGCCCAAATCTTCGCCCAGATAAGAGCAGCTCTCGAGATGAATCCTGAAGACAAGATTTTGGCTTTCCTCTGCAACTGGTGCAGCTATGCAGGAGCAGACCTTGCAGGCACGAGCAGATTTGAATATCCGCCGGTAATAAGACCCATACGGGTTATGTGTTCAGGAAGGGTGGACCGAGACTTCATTCTAGAAGCCTTAAGGCTTGGCGCTGGCATGGTTTTGGTGGGTGCGTGCCATCTGCCTTACGACTGCCACTATATCAGTGGAAACTACAAGATGAAAGCCAGAATGGATGC
>JAUUWK010000014.1 GCA_030589055.1 Candidatus Bathyarchaeota archaeon
TAGAAAAAAGAAGTCACAAATCATCAATTTTCCGAAAAAGCCTAAGCTGGGAGATCTATCTCGGGTCTCTCTTCAGTCTCCTCACGCGCTGTGGCTTGTTGCCAGTCTGATAGTTTCAACAGGTCGCTCTCTACGCTGGCAGTGATCTTCTCTTATCTAGCTACAAGTAGAGAATTGCAGCAATGAACGTTTCAATTGAGTAAACGATAGCTCCTCTCAACATCCAAGTATTTCCATCTGAAACCATTTCAGGGGTGTTGACTGCATAACCAGTCGTCTTTGAAAATCAGTCCGCGTGCGCGGAATCCGACAAACACATCCTAAAACTGCTGCAGAACATCCTTCTTCTCCACAATGTACCCACAATAGTGACACTTCAACAGAAGCGGATCCTCACTTTCAACATAGAACTTAGCTTCAACAGGCTCGTTACTGTTGCTTATACAAGCTGGATTCGCACACTTGATAATGTTCTCAATAAGATTCGGCAGCTTAACCCTCTGCTTTTCCACAACTTTATAGTTTCGAATGATGTTTATTGTTGCATGAGGCGCCAACAAAGCAATCTTATGCACCTCTTGCGAGTTGAACTCTCTACCCTCAATCTTCACTATATCCTTCCTTTTAAAACGCTTACTAGGAACATTAATCGCAATAGTTATCACCTTCTTCTCCCGCCCAGTTATCCCCAAAATCTTCGCCACATCCAACGCATGCCCACCTGTAATATGATCAATAACCGTGCCATTCCTAATCTTAGAAACACGCAACACATCTTCGCTCATCACAATCTCCTCCAAAAAGCTGTTACCCCAAACACAAATAAAAGATTTTAACCTCTACAGCTTTAAAACCAGTCACAAAGCCACTCCAGTTCTCCCATCAGACACAACACGCTTAGCTGCAAATAATAGTGAATGCCCAAAACCTCGAGGAGAACAGTCCTTGGCGACACAGACCCCCCCCGGGGGGGGGGGGTAGGCGTGTGTTTCTATGTTTCCATTTATGGCTTTCAGTTCCCTATTGATGGGATTTTTCTTTGCATCAATGCGTAGTAAAAGTCTTACTCCGAGATATATGTGAAACTGTACGTTAGAAAGAACCATCCTAAGCTAGCGCCACTATACCTCCAGAGACGATGGCAGCCAACGTTCTTCTCTGCATTTTCAGAAAACCGAATCTCCTGTAGGTCACAGGAACCGAAGCCAATAGAAAAACCGCAACCGCCACCACTCTTATGGTGTTAACTGCTAAAGCACGATCAAAACTGCCAGTTTCTGGAAGGGTTACAGCCATATTAATCATAGCTCTGCTTAGAGCCCAAACTATTGCAGTTACTAGAGCGTAAGCCACGCTCTTAACCAAGACCTTCTTTTGCCTTTTTGGCTGAGAAGCCATACTCCAAAGACTATTACAACCGCACCGACAACCATTTGTAGAGTGATCGCTTCTCCTTGTAAGAAGCGCGCGCGACTATCCCGCTGACACCTGCAAGAACAACAGCATACAAAGGCAAATCTGTTAAAACATAAATTCTGCCAATAACTGCCAAACAAAAAACCAAGACTACGCTCGTGCACACGCAACGCACAATGTTCGCCCAAATAGGCTTGGCTTTCAATAAAGCCTCTTTATATAGTACTGCAGATACTGTCCAGCAATTCGCAGCACCTAAGCCGCAAGTTCACCTATCATTGTTTCACGCGGATTTTCCAAACTTTACTTAAAAGATTTGCTGAAGCTGTTAAATATCTAATCTATGCATAAAAGTTGAAGAATGTGTGAGACATGCCGACCCACGTTCAATGGAGTTCAAAAGTCTCAGAAAAATTTCCGGAACTAGCCATCTGCATAGGCATAATCAACGATATCCACGTAGAAAAAGAAAACAAGCAGATTCTAAAACTCCAAAAAGCCGTATATGAAGAGGCCAGAGCCAAACACAACATTGAAACGTTGAAGGATAATCACACAGTTAGAGCCTACAGAGACTTTTACTGGAAGCTTAACGTAGACCCTACAAAAACGAGGCCTTCAGGTGAAGCCTTGCTCCGAAGAGTTTTACATGGAAAAGAGCTTCCACGAATATCCACGGTTGTTGACGCTTACAATCTGGCTTCCGTGAAAACTATAATCCCAATAAGCGGATTCAACAAAGACCAACTAAACCCGCCTTTCCGGATACGCTTCGCAAAAAACCGTGAAACCTTCACCGGAATCTGCATGAATAAACTCGTAACCTTAACAGACAAAATGCTCGTTCTAGCTGACGAAAAGCAGATTCTATGCGTCTACCCCTACAGAGACTCAGACCACACAAAAATCACGGAACAAACAAAAAGCATGCTAATAGCCGGATATGGAGCTCCGGGAATAACGGAAAGGCAGCTAAAAGAAGCTGTCGAAACAACAATGTCCTACGTTAAGCAAGTTTCAAACGGAGAAATCGGAATAACAAAAGTTTTTAGTCCTACACCTAAATAGAAGGTGGTGTTTAAGTGTGTCTTTCCGAGTTAAGATGGAGGAATCAGCAAAAAACAAAAAATCGAACATAGTTTTAGCCTTCGACTTTCCCTTTGAAAAACCAGAAAACCGCCAAAATCTTTTCTGCAAGGCGGGACATACTTTGGAAGCAGTGTATCCATATCTTTGTGCTGTAAAGTTTAACCGTCACCTCGTTCTTTCGCTTGGTTTATTCAACGGCGTTCAAAAACTTATTGAAGAAATTCATGACTTTGGTTTGATGGTGATAATGGACTGCAAAGTAAATGACATAGGCGCAACAAACCGAACCATTGCTGAATATTATTATGCCGCTGGCTTTGACGCCCTAATAGCCAACCCTTTTGTGGGATGGGAAGAAGGATTAGAACCCGTTTTCGATGTTGCGCATGGACTGCAACGCGGCGTAATCCTCCTAGTCTATATGAGCCACAAAGGAGCATGGGAAGGCTACGGACAAACAGTCTACGATACTGAAACTGGCGAAAAACTGCTTCAATACGTTTCCTTTGCGGAAAAAGCCCTGAAATGGGATGCCGACGGCGTTGTAGTGGGTGCAACATATCCGGAAAAAATTAGAGAAGTCCGCGAAATACTCGGCGAAAGAATCCCAATATTTTCACCAGGAATAGGTGCCCAAGGCGGAAGAATCCAATCAGCTTTGAAAGCTGGGGCGAATTACCTAATCGTAGGACGAGCAATAACTCTTTCAGAAAATTCAGCAGAAACTGCGAAGAAAATCAGAGATTCTGCAAATCAATGTAAATGAAGCTGTGTTCAATATTAATGGGCCTCCGGTTTTTCGAGGACAGCTTTCACTTTCGGAGGCACAGTTATTCCGGAATTTACTCCTCTAGCCATGATACTTGTGATCATGTTTATGTCAATGATTCTTACTATACTTACGCAAACGTTCCAAGGCAATAGCATAATCCGCGATTTTTCTTTTGAAGTGTTTTTTCACTCAAGAAATGGCGTTGAAAGAATTTTCACATTTTATTCCAAGCCATCGTTATAGCACATTATTTTCTTTGTCTTTCCCAAAGTTCCTTTTTGAGCAAGTCTCTAACTGCAGATCTTATGGCTGCGCTTCTACTTGGATACATGTTCGCTCTTACAAGTTCATCTAAACCTTCCAGATGAGCTTGCGGTAATAAAACTGTTACAAGTTTCATGAACTTTCACCTTAACATGTTATGTAAATACATATGCCACAAATATAAGATTTCATAGCCCCTTCAGATTCGAACGCTATGCGTGGTCGTTCACACATCTTTAAACACGTCATGGAAGGTTTTGCACACGTCTTCGACGTAGATGGTGCGGCTTCGAATTCTATTTTGAACTGCTCCAGCACCCATCAAACATGAGCCTATTGTCTCGCTTATTGGAGTGGGTTCAGAAAACACTATTAATGTTAAACCGAGTTTTATCAGTCTTGACTGGTTTCTATCACGCCACAACTTCCTTGTCGATTTCACCTCTTTAATTGTTCCTCTAGCAGCCTGTAGCAGATCTACATAGTTTTCATTCATTTCCTTCACTATATTAGCCATGGGCTTCATTTCTTCTGTTTTCATTGAACCCCACTTAGCTTCTCTATGATGAAATGTCGGAACAGAAAAACTTTAATCCCTCTAGACTGGTACTCTTCTGGTTTTTCTTTTCTAGGCAACACTTCCTTTTAAAGAGGCCTTACCATTTGTCATTTCTGTTCTAAGCGGTTTTGTCGGTAAAAGTGAAATGTTGTAAACGTTAACCGAATAACCCGCACCAAAAGTTTTATTATAGATTTTTCAATAATAACTTAGGAATTAGATTTTGGAGGATAACCGAATTGTCAAATGAACGTTATGCCTACATTCTAATATTCGACGAGAAATGGTGGAACAGGTTGTGCGAGCGAAATAAGAACAGCAATAAAATCCACGTTTTCGTGCGGAGAAACCGTGTGGGTCCTCTTGAAACTCAAAAACTCTTCTTCTACGTTAGAAAGCCTGTAATGCAAATCCGGGGCACTGCGGACTTTGTTGAACGTTTAGCTGGAGACTATAAGGAGCTTTGGAACAGATATAATGAAGAAGCTTGTTTGAAAACATTTGATGAGTATGTTGCTTTTCTTCGAGGGAGAAGAACCGCAACTTTCATTAGATTCACGAATTTTTGTGAACTCGAAAATCCCATATCAATGGATGTGATAAACATGGTTCTTAGTGTTTCGAGGATCCCGCGGGGCGGTAAATATTTAAATCGTGAAACCGCAAATCAGTTTTCAGTTTGAAGGAGGGTAAATCTAAATTGGAGAATTTTGATCCAGAAAGCTTTGTTGACGCTCGAATTGAAGAGTTGAGAAAAACTATCGGTGATGAACGGACTTTAGTGGCTGTTTCTGGCGGTGTTGACAGCACGACGTGTGCTGTGCTGACGAATAAGGCAATTGGTGAGAATCTTGTGTGCGTGATTTTGGATGATGCTTTTATGCGGGAGGGTGAACCAGAGGATGTGGCGGCAATTTTGTCTAAGCCGCCTTTGAAGGTGCCAATGAAAATAGTTGATGTTCGTGAACGCTTCTTAGAAGCCATGAAAGGTTTGAGAGATGCTGAAGAGAAACGGAAGAGATTCCGCGAAACTTTTTATCGAGCTTTAGGCGAAACAGCAAAGAAAGAAGGTTGCAAAATCCTTGTGCAGGGCACAATACGGGCTGACATTGATGAAACGGTGGGTGGAGTAAAGACACAGCACAACGTTTTGGAGCAAATAGGCATAAACCCCATGGAACGCTTCGGCTTTAGAGTGGTTGAACCCCTCGTAACGTTGTACAAGGAACAAGTGAGAATGGTTGCAAGATTTCTGAAATTACCAGCTGAGTTTTCTGAAAGACAACCGTTTCCAGGACCGGGTCTATCTGTGCGTGTGGTTGGAGAAATCTTTACTGATAAATTGGAAACTGTGAAGAAGGCTACAGCCATTGTTGAACGTGAGCTTGCACAACATAAGCCCAGCCAATTCTTCGCTGTGATCATCGACAACGAAGAAGCGTTGCAGCAGTCCAGTGTTACACATATTCAGGAGACTGCGGCACGAGTTCTCAACGTTCCCTCACGAAATGTTAAGGTGAAAATATTCAGGGATAGGGCGACTGGGGTGAAGGGGGGCGAAAGACGTTATGGTGAAATAGTGGGCATAAAGGTTCAAACCATGAATGAGAAGGTTCATCAGGTAGCCCTCCAGAATCTGGTTGCTCTTCAAGCGAGAATTGTCACCGAGAATCCAGCGGTTGTAAGAGTTTTTTACGCAGCGAAAGACGTGATTGAGAAAAAATCCTATGTTATCGGCATAAGGGCAGTTCAAACAAAGAATTTCTTAACAGCACAAGTTTCGGAAATACCTTGGACAACACTGGATAGAGTCGCAGAGAAAGTAATTGAAGAATGCCCAAATGTATCTACAGTTTACTATGATGTTACCCCAAAACCGCCTGCAACAATTGAAATGGAGTAAGCCACTCACGAGAAAACGTATAAGTGCTTCGAAACTTTTTATAATATGAGGAGTTATGTTTCAGGTTAGAGTGCATAAAATCGAGTCTATTCGAGACTTGGATGGAAACCTTGGAAAGCGCATAGAATTAATTGAAGAACGGCAGATTTCACGTTTTGTTGTTAGACCCAAAACCGAAGAGGCAAAGGTTGTGCAGGATGTCCTCCAAGCGGTACAGCAACAACTGCCAATCGTTGCAGCGAGAAGACAGTTTGCAGCTCCGAAAATGATTTTGTTCTTAACTGAGCAGGAATATGAAAGCTTGGGCATAAACTTTGATGTGAACCAAGTCTATGAGGTAAGACTTGAAAATCAAACAATAGAATTCAAGAAAACGGCATGATCTCCTTTCGTACCTGTTTTAAGGCTGAATGTTTTGGGTGAAAGGATAGCACAAACATCATGTTTCTTAACGCGTTGTAGATCAAATGAGCGGCAGATTGTCCGCCTTTATCACAGTAAATTGGAATAGGCTCGTCATCACCATTCTTGTAATACACGTATATAGGGCTAAATTCGTCTCCGAAAGCAATAACTTCCATGGACAACTTCAACAACTTAGCTATCTTCTCAGTTGCAACGCTTACGGACTGCAACCGCTTTTCACTCCTTGTAACACTCGAAGCATAAACCAATAACTTCCCACTGTAGCTCTCCAATCATAACCACCAGAAATACGATTAACACAAAAAACAGTTTTAAAACAACCGACAAAACGACATTCCCACACAGCGGAGAGAGATAAGTTAAAATGAACAAACAAAACCATAAAACCTCAGAAATTATCCATGCACAAGGTGAAGCCAGTGAAGGTCAGAGTTCACATTTTCATAAGTGGCAGAGTTCAAGGCGTCTTTTTCAGATCGGAGACAAGATACGAAACCAGAAAACGTGGGGTTAAGGGGTGGGTTCGCAACATACGAGACGGTAGAGTTGAAGCCGTTTTTGAAGGTGAAGAGAAAGCTGTGAAAGAACTCTTAGAATTCTGCAAGCGAGGGCCATCCGGGGGAAAGGTTACCCACGTAGATGTGCAATGGGAAAGCTATACTGGAGAGTTCAAAGATTTCCAAATAAAGTACGGTTTCTGAACAGATCATTTTCTGACTATCTTCTTGCCCCTCTTCTGTGGTATTATCCTCATTTTCGCTTTTTCAAAACTTTCTGTCAGCTCCTTCCCTTCGAAAAAGCTATCTAGAAAAACAGCCAAACTTGCACATTCCGAATGAGGTTGATTTCCAATTGCAACATTAAAATCAGATACACATCTTGAGAAAAATTCTTTCGGAACTTTTTGACTACCAATGACAACTAACACATCTTTTTCTGAAGTCTTAATTCTCTGCAACACGTCACTCGTTCGAATGTTCTCTCCATAAGCCGTGAGATGGACAACTATTCCAGTCTTTGATTTCCATTCTTTCACGACTTTTTTCCAAGGAACCCCCATTTCAAAAAAGAATGGCCCGCCCCAGTTCTTCGTAACTTCTTCAATTGTTTCTTTGATTTTTTTGTCTTTTGTATCCGATAGTATAAAGCCAGAGGCTCCTAACGCCCGTGCTGTTAACACTACATGCGTTGTAAGCCTAGCATCTCTTTGTGGTCTGTGACCCCACCTCAAAACCACGATTTTGAGCATTTTTTTTCCCCTTGCTAGGCTTTAGTCGTTTTAATTTCTTCAAATTTTCCGTTAAATTCTTCCTCTACGCGTTTTCTCACTTTTTCCACGAACCATGGGATCGCCTCAAAAACCACGTGGGCAGAGCTGCCCGTGTACTTCAATTTTTGCACGTCTGCACGGTTGAATAGCCATGAGATAAAAGACATAGACTCGCTGGTCAACGGAACGGTGAACGAGGCTCCCACGTAATTTTTCAACGTTTTCAGTATTCTGCATTTTAGCAGGTCAAAACTGATCTTGTATAACGCGGATATGAGCACTGGATTTGGCACCATTTCCTTTAGGGTTTCAAGCTTCTTGTTCAGTTCTGTTTCTGGCAGTAGGTCAATTTTGTTTAGAACCGTTATTGTTGGGATGCCGGATGCTCCTATTTGGCTTATTGTTTTTAGACAAACTGAAAGTTTCTTTTCAAAAAGGCTCGTTGACTCGCTTATATCCACCACCAGGAGTATTAGGTCCGAATAGACTGTTTCTTCAAGGGTTGAGTGAAACGCATCTATCAATGTTAGGGGCAAGCGGTCTATAAAGCCGACAGTGTCTGTTAGCAGAAACTTTTTCCTCGAGAATTCCACAAGCCTTGTTGTCGTTGACAATGTTGTGAATAACGTCTCGTCCACGGGAACTTCCTCTTCAGTAAGCGCATTAAACAGTGAGCTTTTTCCAGCGTTCGTATATCCAGCCAAAGAAATCGACTGGAATCCCAGCTCCACCCTTCTTCGCCGGTGTAGAAGCCTCTTTTTCCGAATTTTCCGCAGCTTTCCACGTATAGACTGTACTTGTCTCTTCACAGCTTCGTAGTAGACATCGACTTCGTATGTTCCAAGACCCATGAACCCGGGCTGTTCCTCCTTCCTTGCTAATCTCACCTTTTCCTTTGCATGCGCCACCTCGTATCTCAGTCTTGCCAATCCGATCTGCAATTTCGCCTCCTTTGTCGTGGCTCTTCTGGCAAAAATTTCTAAGATCAACTGGAAACGGTCGATGACCTCGACGCCTGTAGCCTTTGCCAAATTGTAGGATTGCACAGATTTTAACGGATTGTCAAAAATTACTTTTTTTGCTTCAGTTTCTTTAACTAGCTGAGCAAGTTCCTTTACTTTCCCAGCGCCTATTTGATACCGAGAATCCGGTTCTCTAACCTGCTCCACTTTCCCCACTAAGGTGTAGCCTGCACTTTCCACTAAGCTTCTTAACTCAATGAGTGTTGACTGTTCGAAGGATCGTCGCCGCTGAACTATGATTGCTTTCGTTGCGTTTTGTCCTCCGTCTTTTTTTTGTCTAATTGAACTAGGTCTCCCAACGTTGGTTCACGGCTTACCGGCTTGATTTCTGCTTTTGGAATTTTTTCTTCTGAAGCCTGAACAAGCAATTTAATTTTCAATGCATGCTCCAATTTCGTTGCAAGCTTGTTGTCCGGAGTCATTTTCCCAGTTTCAACTTTCTTAAGAACTGATACTTTCTCGCTTATTCTTCTACCTAAATCCTCATGGGAAAACCCCAGCTTTTCCCTAGCCTGCCTTATCGTCACATCAAAAGCCTCCACAAGCTCCAGAGTGCTCTCCACAGCGGCTTGTAGCGGCCTTTTGCTCTTAATTTTTAATGGCAGCTGTCTTGTTGGAGCCTTTGTTTTCAGTGCGATTGTCCTTGGCTTTTTCTTTTCCCATACGATCGTTCCATGTTTGGCGCATTTGCCGCATACTGTTAGCTTTGCTCTTTCAATCATGACTTTATACGATTTGCCGTGTATTTTGCGTCCGCAGACTTCACATCGCACTCGCTGCACCTAAATTGTTTTTATTGCTTCGTTGTCTTTATAGTTGTCGAAACATGAAGGCTTGGTTGAACGGTGTAACGGATTTGGAGGATGCTATTAGACGGATTAGAAGCGTAGCAGATTACCAGTTTGGAAAAGGCGTGGGAACTAAGCTTTTTCCGGAAAACGTGGAGATAGCTTGCTCTAAGAGAACTGGCAGAATCCGTTACGTTTATTTGAATGGTGAGAGGCTGTCGACCCTTCGTCCAAAAGATGGGTTGTTTTCCCTGAGCATTATAGGAGCAAAGCGTGTTGCTGGAAATGCAAGTTCAGCAAGGTGCTTTGTCACTGTTCAAGATGACGTTTCAAAGTTTATCGCGAGAGGCGGCGATGTCTTTGCAAAGCATGTTGTAGATGCTGATGGTGACATTCGTCCAAAAGATGAAGTTATCGTTGTAGGTGAAATCGGCGAGGTTTTAGCTGTTGGACGCTCTGTTCTGTCTGGTGAAGAGATGAAAGCCTTCACAAGGGGTGTCGCGGTTAAGGTTAGGCGCGGTGTATGGAAGAAAGTTAAGTAATAAGATTTGAATATGTATTAGGTGAAAGGGTGATTTTATGGGAAGACGGCGTGTAAGCCCGCGTGAGGCAAAACGTATGATGCAACGTATGGGTCTAAGCATGGGCTCAATTCCAGATGTTGAGCAAGTCGTCATAAAAACAGGCAGCAAGAAAATAACAATTGAAGCGCCAGAAGTTGCAATAATGGAAATGCAAGGACAGAAAATCTTTCAGATAACTGGCGGAAGAATAGTTGAGAAAGCTGCAGAACGAAAACTAACAATACCGGAAGAGGATGTTAGGCTTGTGGCTGACCAGACTGGCAAGAGTCCAGAAGACGCCAGAAAAGCGTTGGAGGAATGCGGAGGCGATTTAGCCAAGGCAATCCTGCTGCTTCAATCATAACTCTACTGATGTGGATAGCGCGCTCGCCTTTATAGTTAAGACGAAAAAATCTAGACTACATTGGCATTCTTAACCATACCATTCTGCACAAACATTTCCTCTAAACATTGTATTTCCGGTGAATGCGTACGTGTTTTAGAATCAAAAGTTTCTTTAATTGAACGGAAGAAGTTGTCCAAGAGTTGATGGGATGTTGCAAGCCAGATGTGCAGAAGAGGCTGAGTATGAAGAAATCTTGGCGATGACGCAAGAGACTTTCAGAAAAGCTGCAGGTGGACGTTCAACAGGTGAATTTGAACGCAACATAGTTGAAGCTACAGTTACTGCTGACCCAAACTTTCGCAAAGGAGACTTGAGAATCGTTGAAGTAGAAGGAAAAATCGTCAGCATGATGCTTATCATAAGGCGTCAAGTGAGAATTGGCAAGGCACTAGTGAACAACGCGATAGTTTCTCCAGTGGCGACTCGTGTAGGCTATGAAAAGAAAGGCTATTGCAGCTTAATCATGCGAGACGCGATAGGTTATATGAAACAACAGGAATTCGAGCTCACAACCCTGTGGGGACACCCATGGCTATACACTCATTATGGATATTCGCCAGCCATGTTAGCTCCAAGCATAGCAATAAAGCCGGAAAGGTGCCGCCCAACTGAAGTTAAAGACGCGTTCACGATGAAGCCATATGAGAAAACACAAGCAAAAGCGGTCACAGACATATATCACAAAAACACCGTCAACCAAGTACTAGCAGTAATAAGAAATCCAGAGCCATTCGAATGGAAGATTCGCAGTCCAGACGTCGAATTCCAGACGGTGATTGACAAAAAAGGCAGAGTGATAGGTTATTACGTAATCAGTCAATCTGCTCCTTCGGGCAGAAACCTACTGGAAGTCGGAGTCGCTAATACAGAAGCATGTAAAATAATCTTCAACAAAGCGTTAGACTACGCAAAAGAGAAGAAACTGACTGAAGTAATCTGCCCAATGAGCCCCAGACATCCATTCGCGCAATTCGCATACTGGCAAAACGCGGAACTTAGAACAACAATGGCTAGTGGCGCTGGCTTTGCCCGAATTCTAAACATGACAACGTTATTCGACAAAATGAAAAGGGAACTTGAGAACCGGTTGAATCATACGGAGTTTTACAACAAGACACTATCACTAGCCGTGAAAACAGGGAAAGAAGCAATAACCTTCCTGATTGACGATGGAGAAATCACAGTTTCAACTGGCAAAGAGAAAGCAGACTGTACAGTAGAAGCTCCTTTACCTTCATTGAACCCCCTTGTCACTGGGTACAAGAGCATACACGAACTCGTAGAGACAAAAGAGATAACGATTAACAGTGGTAGAGCAATCACAAAAAAATCGAGTTACTTCCGCTTAGTAAACGTACTTTTTCCGAAGAGCATGCCCTATGACAGTAACTTGCCCTTGGTTTGGGAGTGACCTGCAGATTCTGTTCTTCCACGTGAATCATAAGCATTTTAATATGTTGCCATGAGTTTTCTTATGGCGGAAGGATAGCACAGAACTTCTGTTTGAACCTTTTCCAAATACTTCAAAAGCTTTGCTTTGAGTAAGTTTGAAGCCTCTTTGTTTTGGTGAATTTCTTTTACATGAAAATCTTCGATTTCGAAAACCTCATCCTGTGGATGCAAAATCATGGCTGCAATAACTTGTTTCTCGTCGTTCTCCACCACATAGCAATGTTGAGGCACAATTTTTATATGGCCTAGCATGTGTTTCCTAGCTTTTCTATAACCTTTTTCTGGATCATCATTATGATCTAGAGCCACCATCTCAGCCATTGTCTCCATATCTTCAACTCTCATGTTACAAGTCCTAAACATTAGACCTCACCTCCTCTAGATTTTAAAATCCGTTTGTTCAAGAACGAGAGTATAGGCTAGCCTCATTCGCTTAAACTGCTAGTTTGCAGCAATTACAAGATCTTCATTTCAATCGCCCCGCAAAGGAAGCATCATACAGTTCTTTGATTCAATAGCAAAAACTTAACGGAAACCTCCACAAGCCTAAAGAACAAAGTGATGCTCTGTTGGGTTTAAGTCTAGTTTGCATAATATTCAGCAGGAGGCTGAAGTCGTAAGTGTTTGACATCGTTTCGGTGGGACATTTGAGCATAGATTCTATTTTTTTGCCAGATAGGAGTATGCCCTTTGTTGTTTTGGGTGGTTCTGTGGCTTATGCTTCTTTTGCTGTTAGACGTTTGAACACAAATGTTTCTGTTGTTTCCACGGTTGGCGGTGATTTCCCAAACGCCTACTTGTGGTGGCTTGAGCAAGAAGGAATTAATCTATCAGGAGTAGTTAAAGCTGAAAGTGCACAAACTACACGTTTCGAACTGAAATACAGAAGTTTATCAAACAGAAAATTGCGACTAGAGAGCAAAGCTCCACCTATCACTGTTGACGATTTGCCGAAATCTCTGAAAGCCAAGACTATTCATATTGCGCCCATCGCAGGCGAAATAACATACGAAGTTGTCAAGAAATTGAGAAGCTGCGCTCAGTGGTTGTCCCTTGACCCTCAAGGACTGGTGCGAAACTTCGACGAGAAAGGAAATGTCACTCATGGTTCCCTAACCGACAAGCGTATATTAGAATTCATCGACATCTACAAGTCATCGTTAAACGAAATCAAAGCTACAACTGGCATGTCAAGCCTAAATTCAGCTATAAACGCAGTTCATGACTATGGCGTTGAAACGGTCATCGTTACTTTAGGAACGAAAGGTGCGGTACTTTCCGTCGAAGGAACGGTCTATAAGATTCCTGTTTGCAAGTCAGAGAAATTCGTTGACCCAACTGGGGCTGGAGACGTTTTTATCGGAGGCTTTTTGGCTGAATACATCCGTGGTGAACCCCTTTTGTGGTGTGCATGTGTGGGTTCTGCAGCTGCTTCCCTTGTCGTTGAGGCTGCTGGTCCAACATTTTTCGGCGACAAATCAGAAATCTATCGAAGAGCACATGTGCCTTATGCACAAGAAATTAAGCGAAGACGGATCTAGCCACAAGTCGGATGAGCGCTCGCTAGTCTAAGTCGCAGTCACCTAAGTAGCGTCCTTTTGGACAGTTGAGTGACTCTACGCAGTAAGAGCGTGCGCGCTAGTTTTTGAAGGATAGGTCTTCCAGACTGAATTAACTTTCTGACAATAGGATTCCTGAAGCTTCCTACAAATCTATCATAATCTTGATCACTAGCACTTTCAAAGAATTTCCTTAGCACTTGACAAGAGCATAACTCCGGTAGAAGTTCATCTTCAAGAAGCAAATTATAATCAAGATTCTTGTGGATTGCTTCAGCACATAGCTCTGCAGATTTTACCCCCCATTTCAACCCAAACCCCAAAGCAGGGTCTGTAAATGAACCAGCATTTCCAACAACAAACAAGTTATCTTTCTGATAAGAAGA
>JAUUWK010000025.1 GCA_030589055.1 Candidatus Bathyarchaeota archaeon
ATCTGAGTTCATTATCGATATGGGTCGCAAAAAAACTTCGGAAAACGGAAAAGAAAAAAAGGGAAAGCCAATCGCAAATCACGTGTTCTCAAAGTGCGGGTGCAAACTGAAAAGGCAACAGCTACTTAAGTCACGGGCACGAATAAAGAGAGGGAAATGCGTGGCAATAAATCTAGGCGTTGCTTTGATGCAAATAGTTGTGGGCATCATCGTTATAGCCCCGGTTTTATGGCTGTCGGGAAGAGCAGTTGTTGGAAAAGGAAAAAAGCAAAGTTCACCGCCGCTGTTTGGATAGTTATCCTTGGCACCGTTATTGGCGCAATCTTTGGATTCCTCTTTGTAGGCGTTATCGCTTCTATCATCCAGCTGCTGATTTGGCTTGTATTAGTGAAACACTTCTTTGACTGTGGATGGCTGAAGGCACTTGTGATCTCCATAATAGGGTAATTATCTTCGCAATAATAGTTTCGATATTGCTTTCAATTGGAATTGGTGGATCTGATATCGTCCACAACAAAACCAGACTAATCCCCTTTTTTATGTTTATCTTACCTGTAGCCAGCGAGACGTGCGCGTGTTCAAGAAAGGGAATAAAAATCTATTCGAGATTTCCGAAAAAAATCAATAATTTTAAATATTCGTCTACACTCGCTCATACATAGCGTAAAGGAATAAACGATGCCACAGAAGAAAAAAGGAAGATCTCATTCAATCAGACCGGTCAGCAAGCGGTCTCCAAGCTGGTGCAAATACCAGCCGGAAGAAGTAGAAGCCTTAGTCATTAAACTGGCAAAGGAAGGACACCCCGCAAGCAGAATAGGAACAATCCTAAGGGACCAATACGCAATTCCTTTAGTAAAACCCTTCACCGGAAAAGCAATAACGCAAACACTAGAAGACGCAGAGCTTGCACCTTCGATGCCGGAAGATCTTGGAAACTTGCTGAAAAAGGCTGCAAGACTTACCGTACACTTAGAAAAAAACAAAAAAGACCTTCACGATAAAAGAGCCCTCCAAATTATCGAAGCAAAAATCTACAAACTCTCAAAATACTACAAACGCAAAGGGATCTTACCCCAAAACTGGAAATACCAAGCAAAAACAGTTACTATAGTTTAGCTACCCATTTAGTCTTCATGCAACTTCTTCTGTCTGGGTTTGGGCACTGTGTTCTTGAGTAAGTTTGACAGTTTTCTTATCCATGGTTTGTTTCTCAGATGAGGTTTCATTTTCAACTCATCTGTAACGTAAACAATCATTCCGGTTTCTTTGATTTCCTTGGCTTTTCCCTCAGAAAGATTCTTGTCGATTGCTACCTAGTCTTGCATCTTTCATGTGTTCAGGGACCAAATCTATTCTCTTCGGAGTTTTCCTTGTTCCCTTTGTGAGGTTCTTCACATGAGACACTGGTTAAATTTAACAAGATTTTGACTACGCTTTAAAATGTATTCAAAGCTGCCTTAAGTAGAAGAAGACGCATAGGTTTCAACGTTGAAACTGTAGGGGTCTGAATTTTCTTCACCGGAAAAATTTTAGGTGTATCGCCATTCTTAAATAAAGCAGTCTCTCTTGCCTATTCGTGGTGTTTATGAGTCTAGATGAGAAGCAAATCGCAGATTTTTTGAGTTCAGCTTCACAGGCTGCTGAAACAGTTTTGGAGACTGTTAAGGAAAATGGGGTTATTCATGTTTTTTCGCATTTTGATACTGATGGGCTTTCGGCTGCTGGAATTGTTGGAAGAGCTTTGTTTAGGCTTGACGCAAAATTTCGCGTTAGGATAACCCAGTGGATTGACGAGAAGATTATAGGGGAAATCCTCTCTGAAAAGCCGCAGCTGATAGTTTTCACGGATTTGGGAAGCGGTTACATCGACTTGTTAAGTGAGAAGCTTGCAGATCTTAAAATTCTAATTCTAGACCACCATCAAATAAGCGGAGAAGCCACAGCTAATATCGTTCATGTAAACCCCCATCTATATGGGATAGATGGGGCGCGAGACATTAGCGGTTCAGGTGTTGCGTATTTTACAGCCAGAGCTATGGATAAGGCTAACGTTGATTCAGCTCCCATAGCTGTGGTTGGAGCCCTCGGAGACCTACAGGACAAGTATGACCAGCGCATGCTCGGAGGATTAAACGGAAAAATAGTTGAAGACGCAAAAAGCACCGGGCTTCTAACGGTTGAAAAAGACCTAATATTTTTTGGCAGAGAAACACGTCCCATTCACAGAACTTTGGCTTCTACAACCAGCCCGTTCATCCCAGGCATAAGCGGTGGGGAGGACAAGAGTCTTGCTTTTCTAGTAAGCCTAGACATTAGACCGAAGCATAATGATAAATGGAGAGCTTTGAGGGATCTTTCTGAAGAGGAGAAGAAAAGATTGTGTTCAGCTCTTGCAGATTATTTACTGTCAAGAGGTTTACACTATAAAGTTTCAAATCTTATTGGACACGTTTACATTTTGAACCGCGAGGAACCATGGACTCCGCTTAGAGATGCAAGGGAATTCTCTGTTTTGCTGAACGCAACTGGACGCATGAACAAGCCTGGTCTTGGTGTAGCTGTGTGCATGGGTGATAGAGGCTCAGCCCTGGAAGAAGCAAACAAAGTTTTGGGAAGGTATAGAAGAACAATCGGTAAGCATCTGGGATGGGTTATGGAAAAGCCTGAAAGGATGGAAGAATTGGAAAACATATTTGTTGTTAACGGTGAAGATTACATAGAAGACAAAATAGTAGGGGCAATCTCATCCATTCTCTCAACAAGCCTCCCAAATCCTGAAAAACCGTTAATCATGTACGCAAATATTATAGAGGAAGAGGCAGCGAAGTTTTCGGCAAGAACTGTGGATATGGTAACCAATATGGGAGTCAACCTTGGAGACGTTATGCAGGCTGCTGCTGAAAAATGCCAGGGGAAAGGCGGAGGGCACAACGTAGCAGCTGGAGCACAAGTTCCCTTGGAAAACGTTACCACTTTCATAGAAATTGTTAACGAGCTAGTTGGAAAACAGTTGAAAGGCGAGAAAATTGGAAGCTGAAATCACACTCGAGTATGATGATGCTAGAGACGCAGAAGCCGTGGCAAAAGCTGTTTCGCCAGATAACTTCAAAGTACCACCTAGTCTATCAATTGAAACAAAGAGTAAAGAAAACAAGGTCATCACGTATATAGAATGCAAAAGGAGGATTTCAACATTTATCGCTACAATCGACGATCTACTATTCTGTGTCTCAACAGCCGAAAAAACTCTTCAAACAGCAAAGAAGCTTATGTAAGAAGCTGTTCTTTTCCAAATCTAATCGTAAGGTTAAATAGATATTCTATTGTAAATTTAGAAGCTAACCCACAAACAAGCAAAATGCACGTGAGAAAATGCTCGATATTAAACTTATTCGTGAAAACCCTGAACTCGTAAGGAACAATCTGAAGAAGAGAG
This sequence comes from Candidatus Bathyarchaeota archaeon, assembly GCA_030589055.1. GTDB lineage: Archaea > Thermoproteota > Bathyarchaeia > Bathyarchaeales > Bathycorpusculaceae > SOJA01. The sequence continues at coordinate 3,440 of JAUUWK010000025.1, forward strand.
AAGACCCTGAAAACCTGAAAATGCTCGATGGGTTTATCGAGTATGACAAGAAGTGGCGGAGATTTCTAACGAAATTAAATGAGCTTCGACATGAAAGAAAATTGCTAACAACAGATATTGCAACATTGAAGAAGAAAGGAAAAGATGCCAGCGACAAAATCTCAAAGGCGAAAAAAATCGACACAAAGATCACGGCCTTAGAAAAACAGGTAAATGAACTAGAAGAGAAATCGCATTATTATCTCATGCGGATTCCAAACCTCTTGCATGAATCGGTTCCCATTGGCAAAGATGAGCAAGATAATGTTACAGTGAGGACGTGGGGTGAAATACCCAAGTTCAGCTTTCCTGTGAAAGATCATATAGATTTAGGACTAGACCTAGACATAATGGACATTGAAAGAGCGGGAAAAGTCGCAGGAGCTAGATTCTTCTACTTAAAAAGAGAGAGCGTTCTCCTTGATATGGCCTTGCTGAGCTTCGCACTAGAAGAAATGATCAAGAAGGGGTTTACACCGATAGAGCCGCCCTTTCTCATGAAGCGCAAACCGTATGAAGGAGTTGTAGCGCTAAGTGATTTCGAAAAAGACTTGTATAAACTTGAAGACGAAGACTTGTACTTGATTGCAACTTCGGAGCATCCCATGGCGGCAATGTTTATGAATGAAGTATTGAAGGTAGAAGACCTGCCGCTTAAATTTGTTGGAGTAAGCCCGAACTTCAGAAGAGAGGCTGGAGCACATGGCAAAGATACACGTGGAGTCTTCCGTACGCATCAATTCAATAAAGTTGAACAGTTTGTCTTTTGTAGACCCGAAGATTCATGGAAGATTCATGAGGAACTAATACGGAACGCTGAGGAGCTTGTTCAAAAACTTGGTCTGCCCTACCGCATTGTAAATGATTGCACAGGCGACATCGGAACAGTTGCTGCCAAAAAATATGACATAGAGGTTTGGATGCCCGCTCAAAATGCGTATAGAGAAATAATTTCATGTAGCAACTGCACAGATTATCAAGCCAGAAGGCTGAACATCAGGTATAGGGAGAAGGAGGGTGCACCAACAAAAGGGTTTGTGCACACTTTGAATTCGACGGCTTTAGCCACTGGTAGAACGATGGTTGCAATACTTGAAACCTATCAGCAAAAAGATGGCTCTGTTATTGTTCCAAGAGTTTTAAGGAAGTACATGGGTGGCATAGAAAAAATAGAGCCGAAACGGTAAAGCTTTTAATACTATGATGCGGATTTTCAAGCTACATTTGGAGGGTAAACTTGTCCTCGAGAAAAAGAAAGCGTTTAAAAGATAAATGGCGTGCCAAATCATGGTACACCGTACTGGCTCCATCATACTTCGGAAACGTAGAGTTAGGAGCCGTACCAGTTGCGGAACCGGAAAAACTAGTTGGAAGAGTAATTGACTCCACGTTATACGAGATCACAAACGATTTTGCCCACCAATATTTGAAAATGCATTTCCAGATAACCGAAGTTGAAGGTAAAACTGCCCGCACAATGTTTAAGGGACATGAATATTCCCCGGATTATTTGCGAAGCCTTGTCAGGCGAAGAACAACAAAGGTTGAGGGGCTGTTCGATGTCACAACGAAGGACGGATACAAACTACGGGTAGCTGTTTGCGCTTTCACGCTTTCAAGGATTAAGACGTCGCAGGAGCAAATCATACGCAAAATAATGAGGAAAATTGTTAAGGAAAAAGCTTCAATACTTACCTTAGACCAGTTTGCCCAAGAAGTAGTTCTTGGAAAAATAGCGTCAGACATTTACAATGAAGCTAAAAAGGTAGCTCCACTACGTCATGTGGGAGTTAACAAAACGAAGCTTTCTACTCCATTCGCACAGTTGTTGCAGCTACAAGCGAAGATGGTAACCCAAAAGGCTTAGGAAGCTTTAGCTTCTAAAAGATTTTTCCCGTGTTCGTAACCTTTTTCGAAGGCTGATAAGTTCAATTCTATAAATGCTTTTGGAATATTACGCCTTATAGATTCTTTCAACTGCTCTACATTAAACAGATTTGTTAATGCTGCAAGGGCTCCTATCATGACAACGTTTGCAGTTATTTTTTTACCGAGTTCTTCAGCGATTCTTGTTGCAGGAACCTCGTAGATCTTGGCTTTTGAGTTCTTCCTCTGGTTTGGAACCAAATCTGGATCCACTATAAGTATGCCGGTTTCCTTCAAGTCGTCAATATACCCTAAGTATGCTTCTTGGGACATAGCAACCAGAATGTCGGGATGCTCAACCTTTGGAAAGTCTATGTCTTCGTCAGAAATTATCACCTCTGACCTGCAACGGCCTCCTCTCGATTCTGGACCGTAAGACGCTGTTTGAATGGCGTTTTTATCTCCGTATACGCAGGAGGCTGTAGCCAGAATCAAACCAGTCCTTATGATTCCTTGTCCGCCAAAACCGCCGATACGGATTTCCACACGCACAATTCTAGCCTCCAGCTAACCTTTGTTGAATCTCATGAACTGTCCCTGAAGTAGTTCTCCATACGTTGGCTTTTCAATGTCAATGAATTCGCCAACTACTATTTTTTCGCTTGTTATTTCAGCCTTTGAAGGGGCATAGCCATGCCTTATCTCTGCTATTTCTCTATACCTTTTCATTGTGTCAATAGCTTTTCCAAACTTGTTTCGTCTTCCATAAATTTCCGGACATGGAGAAACAACTTCGATAAATTTGAAACCTCTCTTCTGCAAGGCTTTCTTGATGGATTCTGTAAGTCTTTTAACGTGTAGCACAGTCCATCTAGCCACGTGAACTGCACCTGAAGCAGCGGCTAAATGCACAAGATTGAATGGGTGTTCAATGTTGCCGTAGGGTGTTGTTGTTGTGTATGACAACAATGGAGTTGTTGGTCCACACTGGCCACCAGTCATTCCATAGTTAAAATTGTTGGAACAGATCACTGTCATGTCTACGTTTCGTCTAGCAGCATGGATGAAATGGTTTCCACCGATTGCGAAGAGGTCTCCGTCGCCGCTGATAACAGCGACTGTCAATTGGGGATTTGCAAGTTTTATCCCGGTTGCCAAAGCTATTGGGCGACCATGAGTCGTGTGGAAAGAATCACATTGTATATAACCTGCAACTCGTCCCATACACCCTATTCCTGAAACGACGACAAGCTTGTCCATGTTTGCACCTAACTCGTCAAGTGCTTTTACAAAGCAGTGAAGGATTATTCCGTTTCCGCAGCCTTCGCACCATATGTGGGGAAATCTTTCTACGCGAAGATAATTGGCTAATGGGTGTCTTTCAAATTCTTGTAGATTTGTCATGCCTTTGCAGCTCTCCTTATAACTTCAAATATTTCAGAAGGACTGTGAGGTTCTCCGCCAATTTTAGGTAAGAAATGCACCGGCGTTTCTTTGGCTACTCTTTCAACTTCTTTTACAACTTGTCCACAATTCATTTCTGGAACAACCATCGACTTCACACGGTTAGATAACTCTTCAACTTGTTTCTCTGGAAAAGGCCAAACTGTTACAAGCCTTAACAACCCAGCTTTTATTCCAGCTTCGCGAGCCCTTTTCACAGCGCCCACTGAAGCCCTTGAAGGAATACCATAGGCGATAACCACCACTTCCGCGTCTTCAAGCATAAACTCGTAAGTCCTAATTATCTTGTCAGCGTTTCTCCTAATCTTTCCGCAGAGCCTCTTCACAAGTTCATATTGTACTTTAGGATCGACAGTTTTCGGATAACCACGCTCATCATGAGTTAATCCTGTGACATGCACATGGTATCCTTCCCCAAAACACGCCATAGGAGGAACTAAATCTTCATCTGGTTTAAATGGAATATACTTATCTGGAGCAACTGATGGTTTCTTGCGCTCAACAGTTTTGATCTCTTCAGCGCGCGGAATCACAACCCGTTCCCATAAGTGACCTGTAAAGCCATCCGCTAAAAGAAAAGTCGGAGCGCGATACGTCTCCGCTAGGTTAAAACATTCAATTGTTAAGTCGAACATTTCCTGAACGGAGGATGGGGCCAAAGCAATTATTTCATAGTCTCCATGTGAACCCCATTTTGCCTGCATGACATCTTGTTGTGCTCCTTCGGTTGGTTGACCAGTGCTTGGACCTCCTCGCATAATATCTACTACAACGCATGGTGTTTCGGTCATAATTGCTAAACCAATGTTTTCCTGCATTAAGCTGAATCCTGGTCCAGAGGTCGCTGTCATGGATTTAGCTCCAGCCCAGCTTGCACCAATTATTGCAGCCATTGACGCTAGCTCATCTTCCATCTGAACAAATATTCCGCCAAACTCGATCATCCTCCGAGCCATTCGTTCAGCTATTTCCGTTGCCGGTGTGATTGGATATCCCGCAAAGAATCGGCATCCAGCGGCCATTGCCCCTTCTGCACACGCAACATCACCGTTCACAAAATGCACGCCAGTAAGCACAGTTCTACCTTTTTCAGCCATATCTAACATTCCTCCTCACACAGTTTTTCAACAACAAAAATCGCAAAATCTGGACAAATGGATGTACAAAAACTGCAGAGAACACATTTACTTTCATCAACAACCTTTGGAGGATGAACTCCCCTCTCATTTATTTCTTCTGATTCTTCAAGGACATCCTTTGGACAAAATTGTATGCAAAAACCGCATCCCTTACATTGATTTTTAATTATGTGAATTTCCGCTTTCGGAAGTTTCGCCTTTTCAATGTTAAGTGGTGTGCGCCAAATTCTCACAGGCATAGTCAAACCTCACCCAAAGCTTTTTCATAAGCCTTCTTAGTCCTCTCTATTTCCTCTGGCGTAACTTTTTCTACTATTGCATGCATTTCACGAATTTTTGAAGCGAATCTTTCGCCTTCTGCTGCTGAAGCCCACAACAGTTGCAGTCTTTCCTTGTCTAATTCATGCTTTTCCATTTTTTTCCGTAAACGTTCTACACGTTTTTGTGTATGGTAGTTAGCATTTATGTAGTGGCAGTCTCCTGGGTGGCATCCAGCTACTAAAACAGTTGCAGCTCCTCTTGCGAATGCTCGTTCAATGAATTTTGGAGCTATGCGTCCGGAACACATGGTTCTTATTATGCGCACGTCTGGTGGATACTGTATTCTGCTAACTCCTGCAAAGTCTGCACCTGCGTAAGCACACCAGTTGCAGCAAAAAGCAACAATCTTCTTTTCTGCGTCATGCTCAGTTACAGCGTCGATTTCTGCCGATATCTGCCTGTCAGTGAAGTGGTTTTGGGTTAAAGCGCCGAAAGGACATTCTGCTGCGCATGTTCCACACCCGCCGCACGCAGCCTCTATAATCTCGATTCGCTTCAATTCCTCATTTAAGGTTATGGCATTGTAGGGACAAACTTTTACGCAGAGTCCACAAGCCGTACATTTTTCAGGGTCAAAAATGGGTGTGATGGCTCCGACTGTTACTTTTCCCTTAGCCATTAATATGCTCGCACGAGCCGTGGCTGCACTTGCTTGCGTTACGCTATCCTTTATGTCTTTAGGCCCCTCGGCACATCCGGCAAAGAATATTCCGCCCGTGGCAGCGTCCACTGGTCTCAGTTTCGGATGCGCCTCCATGAAGAAACCGTCTTGTGTTCTGGAAAGCTTCAACAAACGCTGTATTGTTTCGCTGTCTTTTCTCGGCTCCAAACCTATGGAAAGGATAACCATGTCAACATTTGCTTTGTACAATTCCTTCTGTAGAGTGTTCTCTCCAGTAAGCCATAGGTTATGTGTTTTTCTATCTTGTACTATTTCGGCTGGAAGCCCTCGAATGAACATGACGCCTTCTTTTTTCGCTCGTTGGTAGAGGTCTTCGAAGCCTTTTCCGTAAGCTCGTATGTCAATGTAGAAAACGTAGATTTCGGTTTCAGGCCAGTGTTCCTTAATTAGTAAGCTATCTTTAATCGTGTTCATGCAGCAAACATTGCTGCAGTACAATCTTCCACTCTTTTCTGAGCGGGAACCTACACACTGGATGAATGCCACACGTTTAGGAATCTGCAGATCGCTAGGCCTTATTAAGTGTCCGCCTGAAGGACCGCCAGCATTGATTAATCTTTCGAATTCAAGTGACGTGATCACGTTCGGATATTTACCGTATCCATAGTTTGGTTGTGATGATGGATCGAATACGTCTGCACCCGTTGCCACTATTATTGTGCCTACTTCAAGTTCCACGGTTTCTGTTTTCATTTCGAAGTTTATTGCTTGTGCTTCGCATGCTTTTATACACTTGTCGCAGACGATTATGTTCTCTTTGTTAAGGCACAGGTTCATGTCGATCATGTATGTGGATGGAACCGCTTGTGCGAAGGGTGTGTAAACGGCGCGCCTTATAGCTAAGCCTATGTCAAACTCGTTTGGAGCAATAACCGGACAGACTTCCGCACATTCTCCGCAAGCCGTGCAGTCATCTGTGACATAACGTGGTTTCTTCACTACTTTAGCATGGAAATTGCCGATGTACCCTTTCACGTCAACAACTTCGCTGTTGGTTAGTAGTTCAATGTTTGGATGGTGCCCCACATCAGACATTTTAGGAGCGAGGATGCAGATGGAGCAGTCCATTGTTGGAAAAGTTTTATCTATTTGCGCCATCCTTCCGCCAATGCTCGGCTCTTTTTCAACTAGATGCACTTTATAGCCAGTGTCAGCAAGGTCTAAAGCGGCTTGAATACCAGCTACTCCGCCCCCTATGACTAGTGCTTTCCGAATTATCGGCACTTCAATTTCTTCTGCGGGTTGAAGCAAAGCAGCTTTGGCTACAGCCATTTTCACAAGGTCCTTGGCTTTTTCCGTAGCTGCTTTTCGGTCATGTAAATGAATCCAACTGCACTGTTCACGTATGTTAGCCATTTCGAAAAGATACTTGTTTAATCCAGCGTCTTCACATGTTTTTCTGAATGTTGGTTCGTGAAGACGGGGAGAACATGATGCCACTACTACACGGTTGAGTTTGTGTTCTTTGATGTCGTTTTTTATTAGCTCTTGTCCTTGGTCTGAGCATGTGTATCGGTTGTCTTTGCCTAGAACAACATGGGGAAGGGTTGAAGCGAATTTTGCAACTTCTTCACAGTCTACAGACCCAGCGATGTTTAAACCACAGTGGCAAACATATACGCCGATACGGATTTCCTCGCCGCTTTGTTCAGATTCTGATTCTTGCTTTTCCGCCATCACATCATCCTCCAGAAGATTGCAAGTAGTTTTCGATTGACTCTGCGGCGCGTTTTCCAGCCAAGATTGCTTCAATCACTGTTGCTGGTCCTGTTATGGCGTCTCCGCCTGCAAAAACTCCTTGCACGCTGGTTTCCTTGGTTATTGGATTAACCCAGACCGTGCCATTTTCATTTAGCTCGATTTCTTTCGGTAAAAACTCTAGGTCCGGGGCTTCACCTATTGCAAGAATCACCATATCAGTCTCGCGTGTAAATTCTGAGCCTTCGACAGGGATTGGTTTTCCTCTTCCAGTTTCGTCTAGTTCGCCTAATTGCATGCGTACACATTCAATGGCAAAAACTTCGCCATTTTCTCCCAAAATCTTTTCCGGCGAAACCAAAAATTCGATTTTTACACCTTCGTCTTCTGCCTCTTTAACCTCCCACGGATTTGCAGGCATCTCCTCCCTTGACCTACGATACAAAATAGTTACTTCGTTTGCTCCGAGCCTTAGAGCAGTTTTTGCAGCATCTACTGCAACGTTTCCACCGCCAATTACGACAACATTTTTTCCTATTTCCATTTTCTTGTCCGAATTGACATTCCACAAAAAGTCCAGGGCGTTAACCACACCTTTCAAGTCGACGCCTTCAATTTTTAATTTTTGGCTTTTGTGAGCACCAGCCCCAATAAAAATGGCTTTGTATTCTTCTTTCCATAGATCGGCAAAATTCAAGTCTTTGCCAACTGTGATACCGGTTTTTATTTTCACGCCTAGGTTTTTTATGGCTTGAATTTCCTTGGTTAGAACTTGTTTTGGTAGGCGAT
>JAUUWK010000063.1 GCA_030589055.1 Candidatus Bathyarchaeota archaeon
CCTTATGCTCAACATCAATGAGGGTTTCACCTGCCCTTGCAAGATCTAAACCAGTAAAGCAGCTATGTTGCCTGCGGAGATTTTGCCAACAACCTCTCTAAAGGCACCCATGTACATGGAAACTTGTTGCACACGATATCCTTTCTTTGCATTGACTAAGTAGACCCGACCTCCCTCTTCCATCACGCCTGAAAAGAGCCTGCCTGTTGCCACTAATCCTGCGTGAGGGTCCAGTTGAGCCAAGTACATACACAGCACTGTTGGCCCATCGTCATCGCAGTTTATCATTGCTTGTCCTATCTCTGAATCTATTTCGCCTTTCCAAACTTTAGGTATACGGTATTTTTGAGCCTCAACAGGGTTTGGATGGTTCCTGACAACCATGTCAAGTATTGCAGCGTGAAGTGGAAGTAGCTCTGGAAGTTTTTGATATTCACCTTTCGCGTAAGCATCCACGATGTCACTGAATCTTATTCCCTTCTGCCTTGCCATGCTGAGAGTGAAACCCCACTTGTGGAGGGCTGAACCAAAAGCAACGCTTTCCTTTGCTGGGTCAACCTTCCATCTTTCCTTGAATTCCGGCTCTCCATAAATATCAAGTAAGTTGTTAAAGTCACGAACTATGCGAACAAGTTTTTTTTGAATCTCATTCGGAGTGAGTCTTAACTCCCTTATTAAGCGATCCACCTTATTTATGAAAAGGACAGGCATCACTCTTTCTTCAAGGGCTTGGCGGGTGACAGTCTCCGTTTGAACCATCACTTCTTCTACAGCATCTACAACAACAACTGCGCCGTCTATGGCACGTAAAGCCCTTGTCACTTTACCAGTGAAATCCACATGACCGGGTGTATCGATTAGGTTGATTAAATATGAGCGGCCTTCCATTTCGTGTAAGAGAGATATGTTTGCGGTTTTTATCGTGATGCCTCTCCTTTGCTCTTCTTCCAGATAATCCAGCGCCCTAGCTTGACCTGCTATCTTAGGCGATAACAACCCGGCTTCAGCCAGCAACGAGTCGGTCATTGTGGTTTTTCCATGGTCTATGTGGGCGATTATCCCTATGTTACGTATATCCTCCTTCTTACTCATCAGCTTGAGTATATCGGCTGTTTGTCTGAACTTTGGCATTTCTTAACCCCGTTTTGAGACAGCAATTTAGTAATGAGGGTTTCCTATTAACTTTACGATGTCATTCATAATGTTTATTTCAGCGAATAGAGAAGGAGACAGTGAGAGAATTGCATCGTAAAAAAACACTGGTAACCCTTAAAAAGTTAAGTGAAGAACCTTATGCATCCGTAATATGTTACCCTAGACCAAGCAAGGCAGAACTTGAAGTACGCTTGAAGGAACTACAAAAACTTGGCGTGAAGGCTTTAGAGTTTAGCGGAGATAAACAAGCCTTTAACATTCCAGTTTTAGGCAAAGGTTGCGTCGGCATAGTAATAATAGCTCATAGAAAACGTGAGAAGGCAGCCCTGAAAATCCGAAGAGTTGACGCTGATCGCACCCAAATGCAACATGAGGCAGAAATGCTTAAAAAGGCAAACTTGGTGAATGTTGGACCGAAACTTCTGGGCGTAAGCAAGAATTTTCTCTTAATGCAGTTTATCGACGGTGTTTTGCTTCCTAAATGGTTGGAAATACATGAAGGAAAATCACGAATAGTAACGGCTTTACGTGAAGTTTTGGAGCAGTGTTGGCGCTTAGACAAAATAGGTTTAGACCATGGTGAACTAAGCTACGCCCCAAAACACATCATAATCAATCAAAAGGATGAACCGGCCATAGTTGATTTTGAAACAGCCAGCGTAAATCGAAAACCGTCAAACGTAACATCCATCAGCCAGTTCCTATTCATCAGTGGTGCAGTTGCGAAAGAAGTGGCTGAGAAGCTTGACAGAAAAGACAGGAAGGCACTCATTGAGGCATTAAAAAATTACAAAAATGATAGAACTCGTGGAAATTTTGAAAGCGTGTTAACTGTTTGTGGTCTCTAGACAATGTATCTCATTGCCAGATTTGTGGCTCGTTTACTTGTTTCCACATTTTTGATTTTTAGCTCTTTGATGATGGGGGAGGGGTCAAGCCACATTTCTATTTGAAACTGCCTTGCAACTCTTTTCTTGTCATAAAGTAATGGAACGAATTCAACAAACAGCCACTTGAAAGACTCTACCAACTCCCCTCTCCAAAAATGAAAAGCTCTTCCTTTTCTTATAACCATATATGTAAAAACAGGATAGAAGAAAAATCTAGAACTAAAATTCACAAATGATGTTTTTGCAGTTAGGTGAGAAAAAGATTTAAAACGTTGAATGCTGAACCTCTAGCTAAAGTGGTGAACATTATGGTTATCAGCAGAGAAGAAATGCAGGAAATAGTCAGAAGATACAAAGAACCCATCGGTCTGAATTTGGGCTCACACTCGGCTTTGGATGCTTGGGGAGGACAACGCAACTACGGTTTAAGAAGCATAATCTACACAACACCAAGCAGAGCGCGAATCTACCTTCAAAACCCCATGGTCGGCAAGCCAAGCGAATCTGTAGAAGATTTACCAAGTCTTGTGAGGAGAGACTTACGAGTTGTAAACGACCTGAAAGACGTAAAGAAAAGCGACGACTGGAGAAGCATCATAATAATTCTTGACAGATACTCAGACATAGTGAAGTATGTTGATGAACTTGTTGATTTAGAGTGCTTGCAGATTCCAAACAGGGCTTTCTCAGTTTATGTTGGCGGAGACGAATACTGCAGCGTAATTGAGAACAAGTTTGCAGTTCCAATAGTAGGCTCTAGGACTCTCCTAAAAATCGAGAACAGAGGCGAGATCGAAAGAGACTATTACTGGTATGCGGAGCAAGCTGACATCCCATATCCAAAATCGTACCAGTATGACGTTTATGAAGGCGGAATGAGATTTAAAGAACCAATTGATGAGCCGATGCTTTTGAAGGCTGAGCACGCTCATAGAGCTTTTGAAAGGGAGTTCATCTTCGCTGCCGATTCGCAACACCTAGAGGAAAAGGTTGCACGAGAAGTTAAGGCTGGAAACTTAACCAAGGAGGGCTTAGAGAAGGGACGCATTGAACAAATTGTGTTAGGACCACATGCCAACTTCAACTTCTTCTTTTCACCTTTAGACGCGAAAAGTGAATGGGGAGACGTGGACGACTGGTTTGTAAAACTCTATAATGTGAGCATGGAAGAGGCAAGATTCTGCTTGGCTAACCAGTTTCTGTCCATTGATGAGCGGAGAGAGACGATACTTGACGGTTTGAAACGGCTTCCAGTAGATGTTCAACAAAAAATAAGGAAGATCCCATCTTTTGAGGTTACAGCCCACGCAATCTTAAGCCTCAGAGAATCCCTCTTGAAAGATGTCCATCGCTACGCAGACCGTTTTATGCTCTCGTGCCGAGAACACGCTTATCCAGGAATAATCGGCGCATGGTGCTTGCAGACACTGGTCACATGGGACCGTATTTCTAAGTATGAACTTAAGCCTGTGGTTAAGCTGGATTTCACGAGCGGTCTGGAAGCTAGAACAGCAGCAGACTACGGAGTATACGATGTGTCCGAAGAGAAAGACCCATACATGCACATTCCAGTAACACAGGACATCGCCTTAAGACATGGCGGAGGAACAAACGTTCACATGGGCATAGGCTCCCAATACGCAAACGCAAAACATAAAAAACCAATGAGCATGGGCGACCGCATAGCACTAGAGATCAAGAGAGCATGGAAAACAGATCAGCTACATCAAATAGTCACTTAATCTGTTCCTACATAATCCCTATGTTTTTTAGTTACTTGCGCAAGACGGGGAACAGCAAACAGCTTATGACCCGTTAGCTCATTTGTGGCAGCTGTATACATCTCACTTATTATGGTTTTTAAGGCTAAATCCAGCTTCGGAGGACTAGATTGACATAGTTTTCTCCATTCTTTGACTCCTTCGGTTTCCGCTCTTTGCTTAGCTTCTTCAACCTCACAATACCAACGAGTTTTCCTGTAAAATTTTCGAGTTATTTCCTTACTTATATGCAATCCCTTATAGGTGAATCTGCACTCGTCGAGGGTTCCAACAACATCCGCAACCATAAGCCTTCTTTCAGGGTCAAAAGCCAACTCAATTTTTCCATCTTCGTTTACGAAATCAGCCTTTGACGCAATATGCGTTATTGCTTCGTCCACTCTTAGAAGTATAGCCTTAACCTTTTCTACTTCTTCATCCGTTAAGCCAGCGATTTTTTGTGCTTCATTCCATGTGACGTATCTGTCTTTCTCTTCAAGTTTTGTGCTCACATCAAAAATAGGCTTGGAAAGCCGCTCTCCAAGTTTTGGATAATGGTCCAAGCCCAACTCTGCAAAGGTGATTGAGCCACTTTCAAGTCTTTTGAAAATAGACGAACCTTCAGGTAGCCCGTTTCTGTAAATTATCTCAAGTGGAATCATGCAGTTCTTGACGCTCGGCTTGAACATGTCATAATTATACTTAAGTTTTCCATTCTCCTTGTAGGTTTCAAGTCTAAAGACGTTGACAAGGTTAAATTCCATGATGTTTGTTGGCTGCTTTAACTCCTTAAAACTTACAAGCTTTCCATCTTTATTGACTAAGCCTCTGTAATGGGTTTTTATGCTCTTTTCTTCAAGCTTTTCGAAGCAGTATGCTCCCATAAGGCACAGGGCTGCCCCTTTACCTTCAATATGGTCTGGCATTGCACCCCAGTCAAAGACTGAGTAGCGATCTGAAAAATGGAACCTTCCAACACCCATAGCATCGTTTGTGGGTTTCTTAACGACTTCCAGATCTTTTACGCTGCCCATGGCTTTCACTATTTTAACATTTTAGCAGATTCATCAGCCTCTTCAATCTGCTCTTTCTTTGCCAGTTGATACTCTATAACACGTTTTGCTAATTCTTGGTCTTCCATGGAGAAAATCTTTGCAGCCGCAATCGCTGCTCCTTCAGGCTCGATGGTAACAAGCGAACCTATTCCGCTTGGAACCCTAAGGGAAGAATATATGTCTGCTCCACCAAATTTTTCAGAGTACGGCGGACAAGCAATAACAGGTCTGATGGTGTTCGCGTCAACAAAAGCACTTAAAGCGTTGGACCGTCCCGCCACTGTAATGTAAACAACCCTTTCTCTCTCGTAGTCTCTTAGGATCTCCAAGACTTTCTCCGGAGTCTTATGAGCGGAGGCAACACGTAACTCGTAATTCAACTTTAGAGCTTTTAGATATCCGGTTATTTCACGGCAAAATTCAGAATCCCTCTTGGAACCCATCATCACGATAACTTTCCTTTCCATGTTTCCACACCATCTCTTTTACATTAATACAGAAGCTTGGGCGCACTATTAAATTTTTCAATGAGATGATGAGAAACGGCTGGTTTCAGTCTTGATTGGCTTCCAGTTTTGAGGAAGAAATGTGTTTAACCCGAGCGCGCGCACTTCTTTGCACGTCACCACTCATTTACTTTTTGGCAAAGAAGAAGAACAGACTGCCAAAACGTTAAACACCCCTCTTTTTTTGTGAATAACTCAGCTCCAAACAACAGACATATACAGATAGCAAAAGGAGACCCGTGAACTCTACATTGACGTTAACAACACACCAAGAAAAGATACGACTGCAGAGTCCAGAAACGTTCAGATCTTTCCTGCTCCTCCTTGCATCTTCTTGACTTGTGTATATTCGCGCGCGATTAGGCATTCAATAAAGCATTTCTCATCTTTTCCTCAACACTACCGACAACTACTTTGATAGCGTTAGCAATATAGTCACCCCAAAAACATTATCACTTTCAACTCGAACAAATGTGCTACAAGCGCGCGCTAACAACAGTCACGTATGCAAAACAGCCAACAACGCAAACGAAGCAAGAGGACTGACTGAAATAGAGTTTGAGTACAAATGAAAATACGAGAGAAAAAACTCTTTAGAAAGCCTAAATAAACTGTATCAGTGAGGGGTCGTCGTCTAGTTAAGGTGTCTGGTCTGGAAAAGGTGGTTATCCTAGTTCCAGTACCTCTAGATTGGTCCAGGATACCAGCCTTAAGTCTTACTAATATTTTATCTTGTGTTTGTATTTGTTCTTTGTTGTCATTACCTTTTGTGGTTTTACCATGTGTTTTTTGTCGTTGGGTTTGTTTCTTCATTTTTGTTTTCCTCTTGTAATTAGTGGTTGTTGTGTAATATAAGGGTTATTCTTCCTGTTACCATGTGTTTAAATACTTGTTTGTTATATGTATTGGTTTGGAGGTAGTTTGAAGTGCCTAAGATTAGTTTGTTTGTTCGTAAGAGGAAGCAAGGTTCTTATATTGCGTCTGTTCCTTTGAAGCGTTTGGTTAAGTTGTCTGGTTTTCGTAAGAAGCGTTGGAAGTTTAAGGATGGTTGGTTGATTCTTGAGGCATATTAATAGAATGTGCTACTACTTTTTTTATTTATAGTAGTTAATTGGATTGTTTGTTTAGTTGGAAA
>JAUUWK010000076.1 GCA_030589055.1 Candidatus Bathyarchaeota archaeon
TAACAATCAACAACCATAGACTAAATGTTACTGGAATCTTAGACACCAAGTTAGCTTTGTTAACTCGCTGCATCATAATGCCTCTTAGACAGGCACAAACAGTTTACAATTATCCGGGAGGCGTCAACATTATCACTGTAAAACCTCTTTACGAATACTCACAGACAGATTTGACAGCCCTTATAGAGCAAAACATAACCTATGTTCAAGCTTTAACAGAAGTCGAGAGAAACGATATAATCCAGCCAGTCCTAACTCAAGTGGAGACATGGAACATCGGCATACAAACCGTAATTTTCATCATGAGCCTAATACTTGTTATGACTGTTACCATTATGAGCGTCTCCGAAAGGCGAAGAGACTTCGCAACCTTAGACGCTATAGGTGCGCCGTTGAGCTACGTATTCCGCCTTGTAATCCTAGAAACAGCGTTAATTGGAGTTTTAGGCGGTATTCTGGGCATAGCCTTCGGCTCTTTAGCAGCACTTATTTTGTCAAGCATTTACACAAGTATTCCACTAGCCCAGTTTTTCCCAAGCATATTCGAAATTGTTCCACCAGTCTATATGTTCGAAATATTCGTAGCAGTTGTCGTTATGTGCTGTATCGGAGGAATAATCCCAGCGATCAACGCGACAAGGATGCGGATAGCCGAAGTTCTGAGGGCTGAATACTAATGAAGATTAAAACCATGGATTTGACAAGGATTTATCGTATAGGCCCATCAAAGATAACTGCTGTCAACAAGGTTAATTTGGAAGTTAGCAAAGCAACCTTCACAGCGATAGTTGGTCCTTCCGGCTCGGGAAAGTCCACACTACTGAATCTGATTGGGCTTAATGATCAGCCGACCTCTGGAAAAATCTTCATTGACAACACAGACACTTCACTTCTGTCGGGTCGTGAGCTAAGGAAAACTCGACTTTTCCGTATGGGTTTTGTGTTTCAAAGTTTCAATCTGTTGCCAACACTTAACGCATTAGAAAATGTAGAGTTGCCTTTGGCTTTGGCTGGCAAACCTTCCAAAGAGCAAAGGGAAGAAGCTTCGAGACTTCTTGAAAATGTTGGTTTAGGCAATAGACTTTACCATAGGCCCAAAGAGTTAAGCATAGGCGAGATGCAACGTGTAGCCATAGAAGGGCGTTAGCCAACGACCCTGAAGTAATAATTGCTGACGAGCCTACAGGCGAACTTGATTCAAAAACAGCAAAAGAAATAATCGGTTTACTTCTTGACATAAACAGAAAACGTAACACAACTGTTATTGTGGCGACACATGATGAAAAAATAGTTGAGGTAGCAGATACGCTTTACACAATTCAAGATGGTAAACTAACGCTTGAAAGTTAAGCTCTTTTACAACAGCGAGAATTCCGTGGATTTCACTTTTCCTTTCAGGTCGATAACGACTTCGAATCTTTCAGTCCACGGATGACCCTCCAAATTTATGGGACACGTACCATAAATTATCCAAACACCATCCTTCTGCTCAACCGAAGAAACAAATATCCTTTCCGCGTTCTTCTTCTCCCTAACAAAATCAACAACTATCTGCTGAACATCTTCTTTTGAAACAACTTTCATGCATGTTTTCCTCCATTGTCTCTACTACATACGATGAGAGTGGCATTAAGGGTTATGAATGGAGAATCGTTAGTAAAACTACATGGACTCGATTTCGTGTATATCATGTTGCGATAAGTTCAAATCAACAAACACGCCAGTTATCTGGAAAATAGCACGTTAGGAAAAAGAAGATTATGAGCGGGAAAAAGAGGATAATATTTCACGTGGATATGGATCATTTTTTCACAGCAGTTGAGGAAAGAGAACATCCCGAGTTTAAGGGTAAACCAGTCGTTGTGGGAGCCGACCCTAAGGAAGGAAAGGGAAGAGGAGTCGTCAGCACCTGTAATTATGAGGCAAGAGAGTTTGGTGTCGAATCTGGCATGCCCATCTCAAGGGCCTGGAAGCTTTGTCCAGAAGCCATCTACCAACCAGTGAACTATGAGCTTTATGCGAAAGCCTCCAGCGAAATAATGGGTATACTGAGGAGATACGCAGACAAATTTGAGCAATGGGGAATAGACGAAGCCTTTCTTGACATAACCTTAAGAGTAGATGACTACGATGAAGCTGAAATCTTGGCACACGAAATAAAGAGGGAGATTCTTAAGAATGAGAAACTCACGTGTTCAATAGGCATCGGACCCAACAAGCTTGTAGCAAAAATAGCCAGTGACTTTCAAAAGCCAGATGGCTTAACGGTTGTTAAAGAGGAAAATGCTGAAAAATTCCTCGCTCCGTTGCCAGTGCGCAAGCTCTTATGGGTTGGACGGAAAACCGAGCAGAAACTGAAAGGAATGGGAATAAAGACAATAGGAGACTTAGCCAACTACGACGCTACAGTGCTGGCGGAAACCTTTGGGGTTATGGGGACTCAGCTTTATTTGATGGCGCATGGAATGGATAGAAGCGAAGTTGAAGAAAGAGGTGAAGTGAAATCCATAAGTCGCGAATTAACCTTTGAGGAAGATACCGCGGATTTTGAGATAGTCTTCGATATTTTGGATAAACTCTCAAGAGAAGTACATAGGGATGTGGCGAAGCAGAACCTCTGTTTCAAAACAGTTACGGTAAAAGTGCGCTATGAAAATTTTGAAACCCATACCCATGGGAAAACCCTGCCCTTTGCAACCGATCGTCTACAATACTTACAGAAGATAGCGAGAAAGCTTGTGCAAGATTGGCTTAGACCAGACAGAAAAACACGGCTTGTAGGCGTAAGAGTTTCAAATTTTGTATCTGCGGAAAAACAGAAAAAGTTAACATGAAGGCTTGAATGAACACCAATTTATCAAGGGAACATTGTGAGCGAAGTTAGAGAGTTATTAGAGAAATCACGGTACTTGTTAGATATATCACAGTTTAATCTTTAGGGGATGAGAAAGTCTAGTTTACTTGAGCTTGAATTCCCATCTGCACCACAAGTCTGGTGGATGCTTGTCTGGTGGACAAACTATACAGTTCACTTCCACATTTGGATTCAACGTTTTTGCAAAGTTTTTCAAATAGCCAAACCGAACTCTTTTGCATGGAAACTCGCCTAAACCTTTTCTCAATCGGGCTTCTTGTGTTCTGCATCTATCAATGGTTAAAACAGCTGTATTATCGCTTATTTCGACTGTTTTGAAGGGCTGGTCTGAGGCCCAACTTGACTTCTGCAAAAGATTCATAATGGTTGAGATGTCTGTGTTTTCGCTCACTTGAAACATTCTCCGTAAGCTTTTAGCTTCGATTTTTGCCATAATCTGCCAGACTCCAGCATCAATTTCCGTTGCAGCTTCAGTGCCAAACTTTTCCTCTATACCCAGAAAGTACAAGCCGTCAACTCTCCACAAATTTCTGATTTGAAGAAAGAAATAATCAAGCGACTTTTCAATGGGCATTTCAGACAACATTTTACAGTCTTCAACACTCCCAGATGGATACTCACTCATATCAACCACCAAACTGAGACTACAAGCTATTATGTATTAACCTTTTAAACCTAATCTAAGTCAAAAGAGAGAAGAGCTGGCGAAACATTTGGAGCAGTTAATAAGAACTATTATTCTGGGAATTATTCAAGGCTTAACGGAGTGGCTTCCAATATCAAGCACTGGGCACTTGAGATTATTCGAGAACCTTTTAGGCATGAAAGCTCCCATACTTTTTGATGTTATTCTCCATGTTGGAACCTTAATCGTGATTTTAGTGTTTTTCAGAAAGGAAGTTGGCAGAATTCTGTCAGCTCTAGTACACTTAGAGTTCAAAACAGAACACGGAAAAATGGTGCCCTTAATAATTGTCGGAGTCATTCCTACAATAGGAATCGGGTTAATTTTCGGTTGGGTAATAGATGATGTTTTTCAAACTATTCTGCCGATTGCCGTAGCGTTCCTTTTATGTGGAATAATGCTTTATTCTTCAAAGTTCGGGAAAGAGAAAACAGATAGCATAAACTACTCAACAGCCATCATGATGGGCATAGTGCAAGGCATAGCCATCATCCCCGGCATTTCAAGAAGCGGAACAACCATTGCAGTTGCTCTTTTGCTTGGAATCAAGCGGGAAAAAACCTTCGAGTTCTCCTTTCTTCTTTCAATTCCAGCCATACTAGGCGCCCTAGGTTATACCGCCTACACACAGTTCAGCGAATTAGCATCTGCAGGGTTAGAGTGGAGTGAAATCCTTGCAGGAGCAATCGTGGCGATGCTTGTGGGCTACCTTGCCCTGAAACTGCTTTGGAAAACTATGGCAAAAGGGAAATTTCATCTGTTCGCCTTCTACTGCTGGATACTC
>JAUUWK010000007.1 GCA_030589055.1 Candidatus Bathyarchaeota archaeon
GGTTCTCCTTTTGTTTCCGCAACTCCCAAGTAAAACTCAGCTTTAACGTTCGCAAGATTTGGGTTCCCCAACAAGTCTGATAATACTCGAGCTGGAGGCCATCCTCCCCGAGAGACACCCACAATTATGTCTGGTTTGAACCCGTTTTTCCGGATTTTTTCAGCTAAATTTAGAAGCATGTTGTATATTTGTTTCCATGTTGGAACTTCAAACTTGAGTTCTTGGCTCACAGTGTTTCTTCTCCTCATGAAGGGGTCTATTGAAACCTTAATGAATATAAAAAAAGTGAAGGGAATTGTTTCTAATTTAGCTTTGGGCAGTTTTTGGCTTTCTTGCTCCGTATATTATTATTCCGATGCCTATGAATACCCAGCCTAAGCCGAAGAGTAACCAGCCGTAAGCGTTTACTAAACTGGAGTTTGCAAGCGCATTGTAGTAGTTGGCTTCAGCGTTTTTGCGTCCCGTGCTTGCGTCTTCCATCGCCGTGCCTGTAGTATTCCAAGCGGTCAGTGCCTCTGTTAGGAAGGCGTCTGCATCTTGAATATAACTTTTAGCAGAGTCAAACAATCCCATTTGGTAATACTGCATGCCCTGCATAAGTTTCATGAACACTTTAGTGAACAAGACTTGAGTTTCAGTTACATTAGGCATTTCAGTCATTATTGGTGGCCATCCTCCACTCATTGGAGAAGCGGAGATGCCGAACTTCGTGAATATTCTTAAGCATTCAATGTGATCCGCTGATAATACAGCAAAATCATCGTTCCCATATACTCCTATAGGCGATAAATTCTTGTAAGGCGGAGATGTACTGTTTACTCTGTCAATGTACACTGTGTAATGGTGCGTCCATAGTTCTGGAGCTTCTTCGGTCGATGGCGTCATGTTGGAGATTTGAAATATTTCGGTGTCGCCCGGCATAATTTGTAGTGGTGTACTGAAACTATGGGTGTAGTTTTTACCCCAGTCAAAGTAAATACGTACAGCTGAAACATTCAATGGGTCAGAATAGTAGTTCATCCAGCTCATTGTGAAAGTCCAATTTGTCTCCTGTAAATATCCAACAATTGTGTCGTAAGGATAGGAAGGATCATAAAACATGTCAGGTCCCATATACGCTGGATCCACCCAACTAAAAGGTGAACCGTTAGGTGCCTTCACAGAGCTTGTGAGTGCCATTAGCATCAACGAAAACGTTAGAAAGCATACTGCAACAAGTTTTTTCCTCATAATTTCTCCCTCAACATCTCGACTTTCTATGCGTTAACCTATTTAAATCTTTAATTAATCGCCGAGTTTTGCCAAATACTTTTTGCATTCAATTTTGAATAACCTTAATTACCTTCAACGCTTGTAAACTCTAGCCAGTGGAAAAGTACATGGAAATTGTTGAATGTGTGCCAAATTTTAGCACCTCAGACCCAAAGGTTGTCGAGCTAATACTTAGTGAGGTTAAGGTGACACCAAACGCTTTTGTTATTGATTACACCTTTGATGACTATTACAACCGGCTTGTTGTTTCCGTTATTGGCAACAAAGGTTCGGTGCTTGAGGCTGTGTTGAAGGCTGCGTTTAAAGCTGTAGAACTGATTGACATGCGAAAGCATAAGGGGCAGCATCCGCGCATGGGTGCTGTTGACGTTGTTCCTTTCATACCAGTAAAAAATGTTACAATGGATGACTGTGTTGAGCTTGCAAGGACGTTTGGAAAAACTCTGGCTGAGAGGTATGGTGTGCCAGTTTATCTTTATGGTGAGGCGGCGACGAGTTCTGGGAGGAGTGATTTGGATTGGATACGTAAGGGCGAATATGAACAACTGGCTGAGATGATTGTTAAACCTGAGCGTAAACCTGATTTTGGTCCGGCCAAGGTTCATCCCACGGCTGGGGCGACGGCGACTGGTGCCCGTAAGGTTATGGCTGGCTTTAATGTGAATTTGGGCACGGCTGATTTGAAAATCGCGAAGAAAATTGCGAAAGCTTTGCATTCGAAGAAGGGTGGTTTTTCATATGTTAAGGCTATGGCTGCCTTTATTCCAGAACAGAACATTACGCAGATCGGCATGAGCATAACTGATTTTGAGAAGACTCCGCGTTACCGTGTCTTTGAACTTCTTTAGGTAGAAGCTGCCCGTTATAACGTGCCAATAATTGGTTCAGAGTTCTGCGGTATGGCTCCGTTAAAGGCATTAATTGACATAGCTGCATACTATCTGAAAATTGACAACATGACTGAAGACCGCATATTAGAAATGGCTGTTCAGAACGCGATAGAAAAAGGCGAAGACTAAATATTCTCATCCAATCAAAGTTCCACTCTTCATCGTTCTCCTCTGTATCCTCTTGCACCTTTAACATAACAATTGATTATTGAGAAACCGAAAACTTGATAATGGAAGGTGGATGTGTCGGCGAAAGTTATCGTTATTTATGAGTCAAAATATGGCAGTACTAAACTTGTAGCGGAGAAAATCATTGAGGGAATGAAGCGAGTTAAAGGGATAGAAACGTGTTTCAAAGCCTATTCAATCCACTGTCTTTGATTATCAATCCGAATTCTAGCCGAAGTTCTTTTTCTTTCTATGTCTTCAATAGAGTAAGCAGCGGCATCAAAACCAATTAGATCGAATCCGTTTTTCAGATAGAAGTTGATTGCTGGAACATTACAACTCTGCGTTTCCACAACTAACATTCTCACACCTCTCTTTTTTGAGAGTTTTACAGCGTAATCCACAAGAAGCGCGCCTATTCCCTTGCGTCGAAAGCCTTCTTTCACCAAAAGTTCCCAGATGCGCATTCTGTTGTTCCACTTTTGAAAGCCCAGTTCCATCCACTCCACCTGATTACCTTTCAATTCAGCGGCAAAAACGCGCGGCTCATCAACAAAATCCTGAAAAAGGCTACCTTCGAACCGCTTCTCTATCGGCTTTGGCAACGCATCCAGAACCAGCTTGATTTTCCATCCGTCTTTTTTCCGAAGAACAGTCACTTCATAATGCTCCTTAGTAAAGTACCTAAACTTCAGCTTCGAAAACGGCAGTTTCCCTTTGAAGAGTTCGACTATTCTAACATTCTTTATGGCATTTCGATTCAATGGAATTCCCCATTTTGGAACTGCATGTTGTGTATTAAGAGTTTCTTTGGTTGTAGAATGCGGTAATAGTGAATCTTTTAAGATAAATACGTCAATTGAGTATAGAGAAAGGAAGGTGTGTGAGGTGACTCTCTCAATTAAATGGTTGGCCCATGCTAGCTTCCAGATTAAGACTGAAGGAAGAATCATCTACGTTGATCTAGAGAAATATGGCGAAGCCTCTGAAAAGGCGGACTTGATACTGGTGACACATTCGCATACTGATCACTGTGATCCATCTAAGATCAAAAAGGTTCGAAAGCCAGGCACTGTGATAATTGCTCCTGAAGACTGTGTTTCGAAAATCGGTGGAAACGTTAAGACACTTAAACCTGGAGAAGAGACAACGATTGCTAACATAAGGGTTAAGGCTGTGGAAGCCTACAACTATAAGCGTTTTAGGTCTCCTGGAAACCCTTATCATCCGAAGGGGTATGGAGTTGGCTACTTGATAACGGCTGAGGGTAAGACGATTTATCATGCTGGAGATACCGACTTTATTCCTGAAATGCGACAACTCAGGCTTGTGGATGTGGCATTGCTTCCCAGTGGAGGCACGTACACCATGGACAACCTTGAGGCTGCTGAAGCTGCGATAGCGATTAATCCTAAAATCGTGATGCCCATGCACCGTTGGGACACAGATCCTGAAGAGTTCAGAAAGAAGGTCGAAGCTAAGTCAAACATCAAAGTTGTGATGTTGCAGGAAGGCGAAGAATATCAAGTGGTTTAGATATGGCTGTAACTAGAAAGAGGAGGAAGAAGCGAGTTAAGAAGGAAAAGGTAGACCTGCTCATAGTGAATGCTAACGAGCTTGTCACGCTAAAGGGCGGCAGTGAAAAACCGCGCACCGGCAAGCATATGCTAAGCCTTGGAGTAATACATAGAGGCGGTTTAGCAGTCAAGGATGGTAGTATAGTTGCTGTTGGGAAAACGTCTGAGGTCAGAAAGGAGTTTACGGCTGAAAACGTGATTAGTGCTAGTGGAAAAACTGTTATGCCTGGTTTTGTTGATCCGCATACTCATCTTGTTTTTGCTGGCTCACGTGAAGATGAGTTTCAGATGAGGGTTGAAGGAGCTTCTTACCTGGGGATTCTTGATGCTGGCGGCGGAATTCTGAAGACTGTTAAGGAAACTCGTAGAGCTAGTGTTGACAGGCTTGTGGAGTTCGGTTTTAAAACCTTGGATGTTATGTTGGAGCATGGTACAACAACGGTTGAAGCCAAAAGCGGTTACGGTTTGACTGTGAAGGATGAGCTAAAAATTTTGAGGGTTATAAAACGTTTGAATCAAATGCACACTGTGGATGTTGTTCCAACTTTTTTGGGTGCTCACGCTGTTCCGCCTGAATATAAGAATAATTCGCGGGAATATGTTGACTTGGTTGTTAGGGAGATGATTCCACGGGTGGCTGCGAAGAGGCTTGCAGAGTCTTGTGATGCTTTCTGTGAAAGAGGCGTTTTTGGTTTAGATCAGTCTAGGCGCGTCTTGGTCGCTGGCAAAAATCATGGTTTGAAGCTTAAGGTTCATGCAGATGAGATGAGCATGTTGGGTGGGGCTGAATTGGCGGCTGATGTTGGAGCTGTTTCTGCTGAGCACTTGCTTTCCTCTTCTGATGAGGGCATCAAAGCCATGGGTAGGAAAGGTGTGATTGCGGTTTTGCTTCCCGCGGCAGCTTTCAGTTTGATGACTGGGCGGTACGCGGATGCTAGAAAAATGATTAGTTTTGGTGTTCCCTTGGCTTTGGGTACTGATTTTAATCCGAGCTGTTGGGTTGAGAATCAACAGTTGGTTATTGCTTTTGCTTGTCATTTCATGAAGTTGAAGTCTGCTGAAGCCATAACAGCAGCAACAATTAACGCTGCCCATGCAATAGGCAGAGCAAGCGAGGTTGGCAGCCTTGAGGTGGGCAAGAAAGCTGATATTGTTGTTTTGGATGTGCCTAATCACAAGTTTCTTGGTTATCGTTTTGGCGTAAATCTTGTGGATAAGGTTATCAAAAATGGAAGATTGGTTTTTGATAGAGAGGAAAAACTGAGCGTGAATCCTTTCTTTAAATAGAAAGAAATGGGGTCTTTATTCTCTTGCTTTTTCTACTAGTGTGAAGATTAACCATATTATTACGCTGTAGATTACACCGTTTAAAATCGCTGATATCGGCGTTCTCACTAGGAATCCACTCCACTCTACGGTTGAGTCTATGCCCATAGCATCGCTGATCATATTGCCTGGAGGTAGTTCAGCATAAGCGAAGGTTGCGGCTAGAAAGATCACAAATGCTATTACAAATATCATTGCTCCTCTCATGATATTTCCCTCGTTGGTTTAGCCTAATGATAGTTTCCTCTTAATACATTTGATCGATGGCAAAGAATTATAATGTGTTTATGCCATTCTGGTTTACGGTGGAACTGTTTTGCTTGAGATTGAGAAGCCTGTTAAGTGTTTGACTGGTCCTGAGCTGCATTGTAAGAACTGGCAGATTGAGGGCGTTTTGCGTATGCTTTTTAATGTTGTTGATCCTGAAGTGGCTAAAGATCCGGAAAAGCTTATTGTTTATGGTGGGACTGGAAGGGCTGCACGGAGTTGGGAGTGTTTTGAGCGTATTGCTGAGACTTTGACGGAGCTCGAGCCTGATGAAACCATGCTTATTCAGAGCGGCAAGCCCGTGGCTGTTTTTAGGACGCATGAGTGGGCGCCGCGAGCTTTATTGGTTAATAGTATGCTTGTACCGAAATGGGCTACTTGGGATTACTTCTATGAATTAGAGCAGAAGGGCTTGATTATGTTTGGGCAGATGACTGCTGGTTCTTGGGCTTACATTGGTACGCAGGGTATTTTGCAGGGGACTTATGAGACGCTTGCTGCTGTTGCGAAGAAGCATTTTGGTGGTAGTTTGCGTGGGCGTCTTGTTTTGACTGCTGGTTTGGGTGAGATGGGTGGTGCCCAGCCTTTGGCTGTAACGATGAATGATGGTGTTGCATTGGTTGTTGAGGTTGACAAGCGCATGATTGAACGTAGGCTCAAGCATGGTTACTTGGAGACGTGGACTGACGATCTGGATGAGGCTGCGAAGTTGGTTTTGGAGGCGAAACGTGATGGCGTTCCTAAAAGTGTTGGTTTGTTGGGTAACGCTGCTGAGGTGCATCCTGAACTTTTGAGGCGAAACGTTGTTCCGGATGTTTTGACTGATCAGACGGCTGCGCATGATCCGTTGAATGGTTACTATCCTGCTGGTTTGTCTAAGGAAGAAGCGGATGAGCTTAGAAAAAACGATCCAAAGGAGCATATTCGTCGTGCAAGTGAGAGTATGCGTGTTCAAGTGGAAGCCATGGTTGGAATGCTCAAGAAAGGTGCTATAACCTTTGAGTACGGCAACAATCTGCGTCAGCAAGCTTACGACGCTGGTTTCCAGGAGGCTTTTGCTTATCAGGGTTTTGTTCCGCTTTATGTTAGACCTATGTTTTGTGAGGGGCGGGGGCCTTTCCGTTGGACTTCGCTTGTTGGCAATTCAGAGGATATTTACACTTTGGATGATGTTATTTTGAGGGAGTTTGCTTATAACAAGGAGTTGTGTCGTTGGATAAGGAAAGCTAGGGAGCAGGTGAAGTTTCAGGGTTTGCCGGCTCGAGTTTGTTGGCTTGGCTTCGGCGAGAGAGCGCGTTTTGGTAAGTTGATTAATGATATGGTTGCTAATGGTAGGCTTAGTGGGCCTGTTTGGGTTGGAAGAGACCATTTGGATGGTGGCAGTGTTGCTTCTCCTAATCGCGAAACTGAACGCATGAAGGATGGAAGCGACGCGATTGCAGATTGGCCTATTCTTAATGCTTTGTTGAACGCTGTTGGTGGGGCTACTTGGGTTTCTGTTCACCATGGCGGAGGCGTAGGCATAGGCTACAGTATCCATGCTGGCATGTGTTTAGTGGCTGACGGAACAAAAGAAGCAGAAAAACGCCTAACAACAGTTTTAACAACAGACCCAGGCACAGCCATAGTAAGACATGCAGATGCAGGCTACGAGAAGGCTCAGAGAATCGCTAAAGAGAAGGGCATTAAGATGCCAATGTTGCAGTAGCGTTCTTATTAAGCAAAGGTATGCGGCATGTGTTGCAGTTTTTGCGTACTTGTATTTGTAGAAGAAGAATCTCTGGGAAAGAATGTGCATTTTTCAAATCGAAGAAAAAAAATCGGAAGTTGATAACCGTTATCCGTACGTTCGTTGTCTAGTCCGTTTGGCACTGGAAAAGTTTTTTCTTTAGGAGAATGGCTACGGGCATTGCCGTTTCATGAATAATGTTAGTATTAAAACTTGTGAAAACTCTGGAACCATTGGGTAATTGTCTTGGTTGATCTTATCGACGTCGTATGATGTGCCCCGTATGCCCGTTCCATCTATCTCCGTTGCCTTTGGGTATTTGTTTCTGTAGTCGCTCCAGTAGTTTCCTTTGGTACCGTTATCCCAAAAATTTTGTGAGTTCCAACTGAACGATTGTTCACCATTGTCAACGAATCTATTATGGTAAATGCTGTTGTTATAAGATATGGAGAGTAAGATGCCATAGTTGTAGTTGTCTGATATGTTGTTTTCAGAAACGATTGTGTTCGAAGAATACGAGGCTGAGATGCCAAAATTGTCGTTTACCATGTTATTTCCAGAAACAGTGTTATTCGAAGAATGATCAAGATAGATGCCTTCTTCGCTGTTTGTTGTTACATTGTTTCCGGGTATTGTGATATTTGAGGATTAATAGACCTAGATGTCCTGTTCGAATCCTTTGATTTCCATATTTATGATTGTTATGTTGTTTCTTTTAGAAAGCGATATACCACTTCCGCTTCCCGTTCCTTGAACTGTGTAGCCAGCACCATTAACCACAATGTTATCCCTCTGAATAGAAATCGAATCATAATGTTGCCCGTGAAAGTATAGTTAAGATTGTTCGAACTGGCGATATTTGCCGTCGGCGAGTCTATCGAGTCGTGAGTCCTAATAAAAATGGTTCCATCTGCTTCACCCCTCTTAACTTTAACTGATACACCAAATATACCTACAAAAATAAGTGTCAAAGCCGTAACCAAGACGAGTTTTCTGCTCATATCACATCGTCCATTATGTTTTCTACCTCAGTCTTTATGATTTGTGGAGAATCCGCGATTGATCTCCGAATGGCTTATAGTCTCCAGAGATTTTAACGTATGCACAAAGCTTTCAAACGACAGATGTGATAATTAGACCTGTGATATTATGCCTTTGTTTATGGTGAAGAGGGAAGCTTTTGACTTTTACAGATTCGGTAAAAGAGATGTGGAATTACGAGCGGTCAAGCCTCAATGGAAAAACAGCAAGCCTGGAGACATAGCTACTATTCAATGTGGAAGAGACATTTTCAGAAAGAGAATCACAAAAATTTACAGAGGAACACTAGCTAGAATATTTCTAAAAGTGAACTACAAGCGGATATTTCCGGAAGCCTCAACCATTTTTGAAGCCGCCAAGGCAACTAAAGAACTCTATCCAAACGCAGAAGAATTCATGGCATTCGAACTTGAAGAAATTGTTTGATTTATGCGATTATTTAATCAAACTGTATCCATAAGATTCCGTTCACAGTTCTAACCAGTTGTTTCGGTCAGCTATCAACATTTTCTACTTATGTCACAATCAACATGAATATACGTGCAACTCTTCAAGTTTATCTGAGTATTTGGATAATCTGCCTTATCAAGCATCGCCTTTCATGGCTTATCAACGTGTACATCTGCAACTATGAAAATCCTTAGCTAATCAAGAATGTAACCAAAACTCGTTTCGTTTGCATGGTATCTCACAGAATTACATGTAGTCATCAAAACCCCGTAGAAAATCACTGGAACCTCAAGTTCGCAATAGTAGTAATTGAGACTATTATGAGAAACTCTGGCTCTAAAAATATTTGCAACTGCAACAATTCTGAAGTCGCCTTTCTAAAGCTTAGGGTTTCCAGGCAACTCTTCGCGCGCAGATTTCTAACGGCCACCTGCCCTGACAATCTTGTATCCGGAAGCCTTACGCAACCTATTCATAACAGCCAAACCAAGCCCCTCAGCAGGTATGCTCTCAGCGATTATAACATCAACACTCTCCAAATCAAACTCCCTCAAAAGCCTAAACAAATTCTTCGCGATAACAGCCAAATTCCTTCTGCTACCAAGAGACCTTACAACATTAACCATATAATAATCTACAGTTTCATCCGTAGCAAGAACACCAACTTTGCTGCCTTTTCGCATATAAACTTCAGATAACTCCTTCACCTTACTTACAACAGCCGACAATTCTCCCTCCACAACAATCACATCCGCATCCGGAGCATAATGTCTATGCTTCATCCCAGGAGAACGCACCTCATTAGTTGCTAACTCTTTCTCCGCAATTGCAACAGGATGCAACTCCACCCTCCGAAGAATTTTCTCTAATTCTTCGTAAGGTGTCCCACCTGGACGAAGAACCTGCGGCGGATCAACAGTGATATCCAAAACCGTGGACTCCACCCCAATACGAGTCCATCCGGCATCCAAAACAGCATCTATCCTCCCATCCAAGTCGTCTAAAACATGCTGCGCCGTGGTTGGACTAGGCTTCCCAGCAAGATTCGCACTGGGAGCAGCAATGGAACAACCGCTCTCCCTGATCAAAGCCAAAGCAACACTATGCCTAGGCATCCTAACAGCGATAGTATCCAAACCGGCCACAGTCACATCTGGAATGACCTCTGAGCGCCTAAGGATCAACGTTAATGGTCCAGGCCAAAAACTCTTCATGAGTCTCTCAGTTTTAGGTGAAACCTTCTTAGTTAGTCTAGATACGTCTTTCACATAGCCCACGTGCACTATCAGTGGATTATCCAATGGACGTCTTTTCGCCTCAAAAAGAGATCTAACAGCCTTTGGATTCAAGGCGTCAGCACCCAAGCCGTAAACTGTTTCTGTGGGAAAAGCAACCAAACCGCCTCTCTTGATAAAGTCTACTGCTACACCAATCTTTTCCGTTTCTGGCTCTTGTGAATCAACTTTTAACAGTAGGGTTCTCTTCATTGCTTACCTAGCTATTAGAATCTATATTAGACATTTAAACGTCTTTGATGTAAGACACAAGTGAAAACTAAGGAGCTTATCAGACAACATAATAGTCAATAACTTTTTTCATGCTTTTCGGTGCAGCCTGTTTCGTGGCAAGCTGCTTGAGTATTTTCATCATTTGAGGTTGGAAACGAGCTATATCTGTTAGCGAAATTAAGCCAATCAAGTGTTTTCCATCAACGACTGGCAGCTTCTTAATCTTCATTTGAAACATCAATTTAACCGCTTCCTCCAGATCAGTACTAGGCTCAACAACAACCAATGGGCTACTCATAATATCCTTCACCTTGGTCTTAGCCGGATCTCTTGCATCTGCAATAACCCTTTTCAGCAAGTCTCTCTCCGTTATTATACCCATAGCTTTCCCTTTCCTAACAGCAATTAAACATCCTATCTCAAACTTGTTCATTACCTCTGCTGATTCTTTGACTGTTGAATTTTCATCTATTGTTATTACTTCCTTGACCATCACGTCTTCAACTTTCAGAGACATGAATTTTTCCTCATTTTTCACTGAGCAACAAAGCCATTGACTTCTGTATTTCTATAAGCCTTATAAATAGATTGGTGTGCGCAATTCTTTACGTTCACTCACCCAATAGCTTACTGGCCAATCCTTCAATATGTTTGTTCACGGGAGTTTTTGCGCGTTCAAACCTCTCCTTAGGCTTCGTTAACGGACAAGTAGCATCGATACCCATTTTGGTTGTTAAACCAGTTTTCTGGTCTGCAGAAGAATCTAACGTTGAGCCTCGCACGTTTTCTATGATAATCAAATCCTCACTTGCTTGGAATCTAGTTGCAATTGCCCACTCCACATCAGAAATATCGTAGATATCAATATCTGAATCCACAACCACTGCATGCTTCAAGCTTGGATGCGCCGCAAAAGCAGCCAACAAAGCATTTTTTCCATCGCCTTCAAGTTGCTTTTCAATAGAAACGATGGCATGAAACCATCCGCTTCCACCTAACGAAAGGTTAACAGCATGAACTTTCGGCACAACTTTCAAAATAGACTTCCATATCAAGACTTCACGTGGCAACCCCATCAGAAGCCTATGCTCCGACCCAGATGGCAAAACCGCCTGATAAACATAATCTTCTCGATGCATAAAGCCTACAACTTCCACAACAGGCTGCATCCTCTCAACATCATACGTTCCAGTTATATCTACAAAGGGGCCCTCAACAACCTCACTGCCAGCGGAAATCTTACCTTCCAGAACCAGTTCAGCCTCCGCCGGAGTATAAGCATCAACATGTTCACATTTAACTAAACGAAGACTCTTGTCCATCAAAACATTCGCAACGTCAAACTCGTTCACGCCGAAAGGAACAGGAGAAGAAGCCGCCAACATCACTGCCGGATGAACACCGATAGAAATTGATATATCCAAATCTTTATTAGCCTCCTTGGCAATCTGCCACAATTTATAGAGATGCCTTGGAACCAAACGTATCGCCAAATGCCTCTTATCCAAGACTTGAAGACGGTGTACAGACACATTCTCAACGCTTCCGTCAACGCTTTTCGCATGAATCACCGCTGAAGTGATGTACGGACCAGCATCTTTCTCAAAATGTGTCAGAATGGGAATTTTGGACAAATCAGGTTTTTCAATGACCTCCTTCACTAAACCGTCCTCAATAATTTGCGGTTTTCGCGGCGAACGCCAAGCTTCCACAAGCCTATTATAAAGTTTATTTTGGTCTATGTCGAGTGCTTCACAAATTCTCTTTCGAGTTCCACAAACGTTGGCGACCACTTTCGTCTTATGGTTTTTTAGTTTTTCAAATAAGAGAATAGGGCCTTCATTCACGGATTTCTCTATGATGAATGGGATTTCGAAACGTGTAGAAACTTCATCTTTTACGTGTAAAATTTTTCCTTTCGTTTCCATTTGTTCGAGAAAGCTTCTTAGGTTCACGCTGTTGCTCCCTCTTTTTGGGGTTCTATGCGGACAACTTTTTCAAGCAACTTCATTAAAATCGACTGAGCTTGCGTCTCATTAATGGTTTTTAAGTATACGGAGACCAATGCTATTTTTTCCTTTCGGGAAGCCAAATACTCAGCAAACATGCGGGCTGAAATGGCGTTCCTATCGCCTAAAAGGATGGATGAAGATGCTGGTCCAAGCAAATCTTGTGGCTTTGGCACAGCTATTGCCAGTGTTCCCAGTTTGTCTTCATTTTCACTCAGGAGAACTATACACGAATTTTCTGTTTCCAAATACACCGCTAGAAAATGCATGTTCTGTTCGATTATTTCATGCTTAACAACCGTAGCACGTTTCATGACGAAACCTCACGGTTATCTATAGCTTCATGCACTGACTATTTATTGTTTTCAAGGGGGCTGCAATAAATGGCAAAAGACCGAGGAGAAAAAATTTTGCGCGCACTTCGAAAAACTTTTACGTTGCCAAAGTGGGCACTCTCCAGTAGAGACCCCTTCCAAACATTAATCGTAACAATAATTTCGCAAAAGACGGCAGACAGAAACACAGCTGAAGCCTTCGAAAACCTTTCGAAGCAATTCCAAATAACACCCGAAGCATTAGCGAACGCTGAAATGAACAAAATTGAAGAATCCTTGAAAGTGGCTGGTCTATATAGAAACAAAGCAAAAACAATAAAACAAGTCTCAAAAATAATCATGCAAAAATTCCACGGAGACTTAACACCAATACTTTCAATGCCCTTCGAAGAAGCAAGAAAAACACTTATACAACTTCCAGGAGTCGGACCAAAAACAGCCGATGTTGTTCTACTCTTCTGCGCAGAAAAACCCACAATCCCCGTTGACACCCACGTTAATCGCATATCAAAACGTTTAGGTCTCGCACCAAAGAACGGAGACTACGAGGCTATTCGCAAATCGCTTCAAACACTTTACAACCCGAAAGACTATCTAGCTGCTCATATTCTAATGATTTTGCTGGGTAGAAGATACTGCAAGGCTAGAGATCCCCTATGCAAACGATGTCCAATCAACATGTTTTGTCCATCAAGGAATATTGAAGATAAAGATGGCTGAAGTATGGAAAAATTCCCAAGATGGATTCATTAGAAAAGGTTTTTAAACGTTGTAAAGTCTCACTCGTTTTCTTCCGTGAAAATCGGAGTTTCCTTCAGGTTCTCATCCA
Source organism: Candidatus Bathyarchaeota archaeon (assembly GCA_030589055.1). GTDB lineage: Archaea > Thermoproteota > Bathyarchaeia > Bathyarchaeales > Bathycorpusculaceae > SOJA01. The sequence continues at coordinate 13,402 of JAUUWK010000007.1, forward strand.
GTTTAACTCTTCCTATGGTGACTATCGAGATTTTATTAGAGACAGGCGTGTACACTTTCATAACTTTCCTTTCATAACCAATTTCTCGCAAAGAACCTATTCCAAGAAATTTCCTTTCAGCATCATATAAAGCCAAAAGTAAACCCTCTTCCTCACCCTTGCGAACCACTACGGCCTTCTTCTTTGTAATTTCTTCCACCTTCTTTATGTTATCTGGGCTTATCCAACGTCTTCTACCAATAACTATGCAGATTTTATCCTGTAGTTCCGCAAAGTGTAATGGTTTCATGCCCAGAAGCTCATAGATTCTATTTGCTTGTTTTCTGCTTCCACGATTTCTGCTCAAGCCAATTAGCTCGTCTTCTTCGATTTTCAACCAACTTAGAGGGATAGACCTAACCTTGGCGTTTCTCAAATATTTTATGTATCCAAGCTCCCGTAGACTTCTGCGTTTTTCTCTACTCCTTTCTCTTATGGCTGACGGAGAGTCCACAACTAATTTCTTGATCTTTCCAAAGGTGTTTAGAAGAGATGCCATTTCATCTTTTTGCTGTATACAGAAAACGATGTCGGGGTTGAGCTTCTCAACTAGTTGAAACTTATAGTTAACGGCATCTTCTCCTTCAACCCAACCATCAGTATTTATGATGAGGAAATCTGGATTATTGCTCAAAATTTCCTGCTTTAGTGAAGTTAAACCTTCTGCCAACTTGTTAATGGCTCTGCTTGGCGATGTGAAACCAACAAAGAATGCGTTTCTTGCTTGCAAGTTAAACAAGTCCGTTACCGGCTTTGTTACAAAGGCATAAGAAACAGTGCAAGGCGGTCCAACATCTGATTGACCTAGGTCTCCATCCAGAATCGCCACTTTTTGTCCTCCACTGAGCAATTTGTTTATCAAAAACGTGCAAAAGCTTGTCTTTCCAGAATCAACGGCACCAACCACCATTGCAGTAAAGGGCTTAACTTGTGGGTTTAACATCTGTTCGTATGCCTTAATCCATGAGGATGGAATGGTATCCCCATCCACCTCTTCAGCTTTTGCGCTTTCTCCTAGTGAAATATCAAACGTGGCTGTTTCCTTAACGGCAAAAGGTAGTCTTTTTCCTTCCCGCACCACAGCCCTCCTCATATTTCTCAAGATGAAACCAAATACTTCCACCTTCCCTGAAACCACAGAGACAGAAGCTGGGCCATCAACCAACAATGTTTTTCCGCTTTCAACCGTTCGATTCATCAATTTTCCTCCTTGTAAACGCATGACCGTTTCTTCCCGCGATTTTTACAGCTGAAACTATATCTCTTAATCCTCTTCTATGTTTAGTTTCACTCATGTAACGATTAGTTCCAGCTTCTCTCACACTTTGCAGCACCACATTTGAGGGTAACATTTTATCTAGAGTCTGCAAGAGATCATCCTTATATTCAAGAACCCCGTCGCCAATTTTCACAGAAATCGAGGTTGCAGAGTCACTTTTAAAGTTTTCTAGGATGCTCTTTATCTTATCTGATGTTTCTTCAACGCTGAAGCAGTTTTCTGTTTCAACAACTTTACCATCAGCCAAAACTGCTAATCCGAAAACTCCACCAGGGTCTACGCCGATAACTATTTTTCCATAACGTTCTTTTCCTTGAACAACTCGAAATGCCTGATTTACTAGAGCTTCAGGCTCCATTCCGTCTTCAAATATGAGAACTCTCTCATGTTTTATGAGAGGTCGCTCCTTTTCCGTGGTTATGACAACCTTAATCTCTATGGGGATGCGTTCATTCGGGGTTAAACTCAAAAACGACACATGCTTCTTTTTCAGCTCACTAACTATAATGTAGTAAGCTTTCCCTGAAACCGTTGCCACAGCTATATTCGCTTTCATATCGATTTCCTATTCATACAAGGTTTATAGCATAAAACAAAATATTAGTTTCGCTGTTTATAATCGTTGATGTGCATCGCTATGTTATACAACATTCCAACAGGCTGCAAAAAGATCGATGAAACTCTGGAAGGTGGTATTCCAAACCGAAAGGTCAGCTTAATTTATGGCGAGGCAGAAACCGGAAAAACGACTTTGGCCATACAGTGTGCCGTAAATTGTGCAAGGCAAGGTTACAAAACATTATTTGTGGATTGTGACGGGACATTTTCGGGGCTAAGGCTTTCTCAGATTGCCTCAAGAGACTTGGATATTTCAGAGCTAATAATTCTAATGAAACCAAACAATTTTGCTGAACAAGCAATAGTCATAGATCGGCTAACAGATTACGTAACTAAACACTTTGGGCTCGTAGTTATCGACACTCTCACCTCTCTTTATGGCGCTGAAATTGCAGAGCATCCTGAAAAAACGTTCGAACTAAACCGTGAACTGAACAGACAAATGGCATGCTTAGCACAGATTGCCAGAATCCAGAGAATCACTGTCTTGACAACAAGCCAAGTGAGAAGCGTTTTCAATGAAGTACTCGTAAGCACAGAACCCGTAGCTAGTAGAGTTTTAAAATTCTGGGCAGACACTATCATCGCTATGAAACCTACGGAGAATACAAACATAATCAAAGGAACTTTGGAAAAAAGTCCCAAAAGGTTGCAGCCTCTAACTTGCCACTTAAGAATAGAAGAGACTGGAATACATGAGTATTTGATTCACTAATGGTTGTGGAAAATGGAACTGGCACACCTAATCATCGAAGCGCTGAAGTTCATATTTCCAGCATACTGCGCCAACGGCATACCCGTAATCTTTGGCGGAGGCATTCCCTTGGACTTCGGGAAAAAGTTTTTCGATGGAAAACCAATTTTTGGCAAAAACAAAACTTTCAGAGGCTTCTTCTCTGGGCTGGTTGTTGGAACAGCTATTGGCTTCGTAGAAAGCGCGTTTTTCAATTACCCCAGCACATTTGGCTTATTTCTATCCTTAGGAGCCTTATTCGGAGACTTAGCTGGAGCCTTTGCAAAGAGAAGGCTTGGGCTCTGCCCTGGTGATTTGTTACCCGTTGTTGATCAGGTTGATTTTATAATAGGAGCCGTTCTGTTCTCTCTTCCCATTTATCTACAAACACTGTCTTGGGAGCTTGTAATCACTGCTTTGATTGTAACTCCTCCTATACACTTGCTAACGAATTTCGCAGCATACAAACTGGGTTTAAAAAGCAATCCTTGGTAAAGCTTTTACTGGCCCAATTTTATCTGTATCGTGGTTTCAAGGAATATATACGCTATAATTAGAAGAGCAAAGCCTGTCAGAAGCATCAGGTAGGCTTGTCGCGGCTTGTAAGCATATTTTGTGCTTTGATACATGGCTATTGCTCCAATGATGCCCAGCGAATAGAGAATCGTGGCGATCATACTGTCAGTTATAAACTGTTCCGATAGTTGAGGGTAAAGAAAGATAAAGCGTCCACCACCAGGGGCATTCACGTAGGCTGATGGAAGCGGCCTCCTTACTACATTGTAAAGGCCTCCTCCGAAGAAAAATATGGCTGCGGCCATGACTATTGCTGAAAGAATTATAGTCGAGGGCTTTGTTGTCGAAATTTTTCTGTAGAATCTGTTTATCGAATAGGACAATGATGATATTCTTCTCTTAACTTTGCGTGACACTTTGTTTTTCTCCGCCTCTAATTAGGTACTCCGCCACTTCCTTAGCCAATTCTCCTGTTAGTGAATTCTTAACAATCTCACTTAAATACTCTTTCCAAGAAGTTTCCAGCGCCTTTTTCCACACATCATATTTTTTAACGATACTCTCATAAGCCTTCATGTGTAGTTCGCAGTAACCTTTTTTGTCAGCCTCTCTACTGCATATTACGCATTTCAATTTTTTTCTTTCTCTCCTTTTTCAATGGGCAATCTGGATTGAAACACAGTGCCCATGGGCGTTTTCCTTTTATCCGAGCCTGAACTGTAGGCCAACCGCATCCGCGGCAGTTTCTTCCACGCAGTCTTACAGAGCCTTTCTGTGGAAGTGGAAACGATGCCTCACATTTTCCTTTGAAATAGTTTGTACAGCCAATGAAACGTTTACCTGTTTTTCTTGAATAAATTATCATAAGTTTGCCTGTGCCACAAATTGGACAGGCACCAATTATTCTCTCTTCCAGCCTAGCCCTTTTTATGGCGTTGCTCAACTGTTCACCAATTATTTTCTCTTTATCTTTTAATTCTTCTATCACTGGCTTGAGGATTTCAACGGCATCCACTAGTACATTTTCCCTTTTTTCGCTACTGGCTTGTATCTTATCCATCCTCTCCTCGAGTTCACTTGTCAATTTTATTGAAACAACGGCGGGACAATATTTTTCAAGGACTTCGAGAACCTCAAAACCTAAATGCGTCACGGCCATTCTTTCGTCTCGAACATACTTCCTATTGTAAAGTGTCTGTATAATATTCGCCCTCGTCGCTTTTGTCCCAATTCCAGCCTCTTCCATTTTGTTGAGGATGCTACTCGGGTTATATCGCGGCGGTGGTTTAGTGAATTTGTCCTCTAAAATCACCTTTTTAACTTTGATTGTTTGTCCTTCTTCTATCGGAGGCAAAAGAACTTCTTCTGATCTCACGTATGGTCCGTAGAAGTGCAGCCAACCTTCTTTTAAAGTTTGTCTTCCCCTTAAGTAGAAGCGATGCCCATTTACGTTGATGTGAACTTTGATGCTTTGTTTTATTGCTGGTTCGCTGAAAACAGCCATAAACCTTCTTACAACAAGATCAAGAACTTTCTTTTCAGAATCATCTAAACCTCTTTCAGGTAGTTTTCCAGTCGGGTAGATGGCAGGGTGTGCTGGATCTTTCTTCTTTCCTTCCTTGGGCTTTAATTCTGGTTTTGCGAGAAGCTCTGCCGCGAGTTTTTTGTATTTGGGAACTTCGCTTAGTTTCTCTAGTATTGCATCATAGTTTATTTCTCGTGGGAGTTTTTGACTGCTTGTTCTCGGATAGGAGATCAGAGCTTCCAGATAGAGACGTTGAGCGATGTATGATGTGCGTCTTGGCGCATAGCCAAATAAGCCATAAGCCTCTCTTTGTAGAGTGCCTAAATCAAAGGGCACTGGTGGTTTTTGCTGGAATCGTCTAACGTCGATTTTCTCAACTTGGCCATTCTTTCCTTTGCACTCGTTTAGAAGGGTGTCTGCTTCGTTCTTGATTTCGATTTTATCTTTCTCGTATTCTGCTTCAAAGACTGATCTGCTTATTTTGACTTCTGCTTTTACTTCCCAGTAAGGTGCCGGTACAAAGCTTCTGATTGATTTTTCCCTTGTAACGATGAATTTTAGGGTTGGACCTTGCACTCTTCCTGTGCTTAGTGTCGCATATTTTCCGCTCCAATTCCTTGCCGATATTGTTAGAGCTCGTGAAAGGTTTACACCGTAAAGCCAATCAATTTCGTGTCTTGTGCCTCCAGCCTCTATGAGTGCAAAATCTAGGTGTGGCAACAGTTCAGTGTATGATTTCTCTAGTTCCTCCTTTGTAAGGGTGGAATATTTCATGCGTTTTGAGATGTTTTCTTTGTTACCGCATGCGTATTTTAGTATGCAATATCCAATTACGCTTCCTTCAATGTCATAGTCACACGCATCAACAAACACGTTAGCTTCATTTGCAAGCTTTGAGATAGTTTCAATCCATGTACGGATTTGTTTTGCTCCTCTTTCAGCAGTGTATCTTGGCACCCATCTGAAATTGAAAACTGGATAATAGTTCCTTCCCTTTCTTTCTTCAGCAACCGTGTATAAATGCCCCAGGGCTGGAACAACAACTATTTCTTTATCTCTTTGAGCCACATAATACGGCACTCCATTATCTTCAGTCTTTTTTGCTTTCCCTTTCTCATTAAGGGCAGAAGCTATTCTCTGCGCAGCATCCGGCTTCTCCGTAATAATCAACGTGTACTTCCCCATCTTGGCACGTATCCTATAGGCGTATCAGGAAATGATGTCCCAAAATTAGACTTCACCCGCAGAATTAAAAGTTTCTATGGAAAGGCAGGAGGCAGCGTTACAAGATTAGTAACCAATAAATATGCCATAACCATTACTTCACTCACTAGAACGGAGTGTAATACTATACCTCAACGTGTTGTATGTCAACAATGTGGCTATGTATTATATGATGGTCCTGAGCTTAAGCCACCAGATGAAATTATTCATCAACATAATGGAAAATGTCCTAAATGCGACAAAAAACTTGCACTTGTACCCTTAGATGTTGAAGTAAAACCTGCAAAATGATATGAGGGAAGAGGTTTGCCGGAAAAAGCACGGGGAACCCAGCTTTATGGAGTGTACATAAAAGCGGCGAAATTAATTGTTTTTGCTGGTTTTGAAGTGCCTATATGGTACAAGGGAATAGTCCCCGAACATTTAGCGGTGAGAAATAGCGTTGGCATCTTCGATATCTCCCACATGGGACGCGTTTCAATCATGGGTGTTGACT
>JAUUWK010000059.1 GCA_030589055.1 Candidatus Bathyarchaeota archaeon
AAGAAGAAGCATGCTTTCTGTGTTTATGATGGGAAGAAGGCTTATGGTTTGCTGTTAGAAGATGAAAGACCTGTTTCTCAGTTCATGGATATCGTTTGGTCAGATGAGTATCAGTCTCTTGACGTGACTATATTGAGGGATATTATCTTCAAAGCCATCATGAAAACTGGTGAACTAGAAATCGATGAGGACATACTCTACGTAAGATGGATAAATAACGCCATGGAAAAAGTGGATAATGGAGAAGCCAAGCTGGCATTCTTAGTTAATCCAACAACTCCGGAAATAGTTTTGAAAATAGCGCAAAAACATGAAAGGATGCCTGAGAAATCCACGGATTTCTATCCGAAAATGGTTTCCGGTTTCACGATGATGGATCTTTCACTTGGAGAAAAGCTTTAAACATTATCCATTTTTGCTGTACCGCATGAAAAAGGAAAAATTGAATGTATTAACTTCTGGGAGCCCGTCGAACTTTCTACCTTTTTCGAAAGCTAAACAAAACAGAAATGAACTTTCGTGAGGTCCCGGAAAATCTGGTGGAGGGTTACCTTCACTTGTCCTTTGCTAAATCCGTTGAAAATATAAAGGCTTTGGAAACCCCTTTAGGAGGAACATTCTTGGCAAGGTCACACATTTAAAGACAACGCATATGATATGGTTTGCGTACCCAGAAAATTTGAAGACTAATCCTTTACTTTCTCTCCGGTTAAGGTTTCAACGATGTCTGAGGCTAATTGTATTAGGTTGTCTGTTTGTTTCATGGCTGTTTCTCCGTCTGTCTGTCTCAGCTGCGTTAGTTGCTGTACTGTTTCTTCGATTCCTACGAGACATCTTAAAACTGGGTCACTGATTGTTTGTTTTTTTTCTGTTGCGTCTTTGATGATGTTTCCTATGAAGGCTGGTTCTCCTAGGCTGTAGTGAATGGCGTTTCGGGCTTTTCTTATAGCTTCTAAGAGCAGGCTTGGCGCTATGTAAGGCATTTTTCTGGCGGCTTCAAGTTCTGCTTTAGCTTCGCGTAAATATCGTAATGCCCAGTCTCTCCTATAATCATCCATCATCAGGTCTTCACCTTTCAGCATTGTTAGAAATTGAACTTGTTTTAAAAGGTTACTCAATTTCTTCCGTGCTTTCGTTTGAAGGCGATGTTTGAATTCCGACGGAAACGCGTGCTATGTATCCTGCAACTCTGTTTCTCACTTTCTGCATGGCTCCTTGCAAAAGCATATTAACTGCTTGTTTGTTGCTTTTAAAGTCGTTAGAAAATTGTTAGGGAAACGCCTGATAAGCTCCTTAGCTAATCGCTTAAGCGCGCGCTTTTATCTGAATACTTCCAAGCCTTAATGACAGATTTTGGTAAATAGAGAACAATAAACGTTAAATATTGCTTTAAACACAAAAAGAAGCTACAGAGGAGTCTTTATGACTGGTTTAGAATTAGCGGTTGCTCCAATGCACAGACTATGCAAAAAAGCTGGAGCTGAAAGAGTAAGCGAAGCAGCAGCAAAAGAACTAGCAAAAGAACTAGAGAAAGTGGGAATAAGAATAGCCAAAGAAGCCTTAGACTTCGCCATGCACGCTGGAAGAAAAACAATAAAATCTGAAGACATAGAAATAGCCACCAGAAAAGTTATGGGCAAATAACCTTATTTCCCTCACTCTCCCTTTTTTAATACAAACCAAAAATACATCTTGTACAAGAAAATCTATAAGTAGCGTTTCCTACTTTCACAAGGAGAGGAACGAGTCTATGGGCGGGAAAAAGAAGCTCAGCTTAAAGCAGATTGAACGTATGCAAAAGAGGCAAGGAAAACAAGAGAAAAAGAAAAAGGACAAAACAGCAGGGTTCAGAGAAAAGAAACCAGTTGCAATAGTTCCGCCAGATCCAAGAAACGAAAAGATATTAGGCGAACTGAAAAAAATGCGAGTTCTAACACCATATGCTGTGGCTACACGTTTCAACATACGAATAAGCACAGCGAAGGACTTCCTTGAACAACTAGAAGAAAACGGCGTGGTTCAAATGGTCTCCGGAAACCACAGCCTAAAAATCTACAAGCCAATGGATTAACTCACAATCTTGTTCGCCAAAACTTTCTTTTGCTGACTGTTAGGGGTCAAATTTAAATGGAATTTCCTAAGAGAATCTACACAATCGAAGAACATAAAAAAGCTGGAGAACTCGTCAAGAAAGGCTACAAGCATCGTTTAAGGGTTAAGGGAAGCTCAACTTTCAAACAGAAAGTGAGACAAGCATTGAAACTCGTTAGAGCCGCTGGCTACTACAGTTTTTTAAGAACATACATCCGTAGCATAGTGGAAATTGACGGCTTGACTCAACTTCGCGAAGCGGATGCATCGATCTGGGCGAATAAATACGCTGTGCAAGACCCAGTGGACGCTGCCAGTCTCTTCATTCAAAAAGCAAATCACATGAAAGAATATCTTGAAGGCATGCTTTACTTTGGTGGAGCAGCAGAAGCGCGTTCGGTTCGAAAACGCATAGAATTCCTTAAAGTGTTGAAAAGGGAAAGTCGGAAAAAGGAAGTAAAAGAAGAATGTGACAGACTTTTAGAAAGCTGGAGAGAAAGCGTGTTCCTATAGTTAGTTTTAACCGGATTTTTCCACCTTAATTTTAGTTCCACTTTTTACCTTGCTGAACATTTCAAGATTTTTTGTTATTGTGCCGAGGATGTTCACGGGACTGTATGGTTGAGTCTCTCCATGGAATACACATATGGCACTTCCCATAGGCCAGAAGGCTATTGTTCCTTTCTCCACAGTACTTTTCGCTTTTTCCTCTCCCATTTTTACTGGTATTTCGAAGTAGACTTCCTCTTTCCACAAGGCTGCTCTGCCCTCTATCGGAAGCTTCCTGACAATCATATCTACAGTTCTTGGCGCCAAGTGGCGTACAAGCTCTCCTTCAGCTTCGCCTAGTCCATCAATTACGAATTTTATTCTCACTCGCGAGATTTCAGTTTCTTCTTCATTCATCTTTTTACACTTCTTTGAAGGAATTTCTCCAAAACCTCTTCTAAGGTTACTGGCCCCAATACTTTGAGCTCGTATTTCGCCCTAACAGTTGGCTTGTCAATAGTCATCACCCTTCTTAAATCAATGGGCGTTCCGACCACCACGGAGTCGCATGGTGTGCGATCGATGGTCTCTTTGAGTTCAGCTATCTGTTCTTCACTATAGCCGACCGCTGGAAGAATTGCTCCCAAATGCGAGTATTTCTCGTAAATCTCCTTTATGGAACCAACGGCATAGGGTCTCGGATCAACCATTTCCCTTGCTCCAAGCTTTTTGGCTATTACTGCTCCAGCGCCATAAGGCATGTTTCCATGGGTTAACGTTGGGCCGTCCTCAATGACTAAAACCCGGTTTCCCTTAATCAGTTCAGGTTTGTCAGCTGTTACAGGTGACGCTGCCTCTAACACTTTGGCTTTTGGATTAACCTTCTTGATGTTTTCCTTAACTGTTTCAACGTTTTTTGCATCTGCTGTGTTAACCTTATTGATTATTATGACATCTGCCATTCTTAGGTTAGTCTCTCCAGGATAGTAAGTAAGTTCGTTTCCAGCCCTATGTGGATCAGCAACAACAATGTGCAAGTCAGGCTTGTAGAAAGGCAGATCGTTGTTGCCTCCATCCCAAACGATGATATCTGCTTCTTTTTCCGCTTCTCTCAGAATCTTCTCGTAGTCCACTCCTGCGTAGACGATTATGCCGTTGTCAATATGAGGCTCGTATTCTTCCCTCTCCTCAATTGTGCATTCATATTTGTCCAAGTCTTCATAGGAAGCGAAACGTTGCCAAATCTGCTTCCTTAGATCTCCGTAGGGCATTGGATGTCGTATGGCAGCAACCCTTAACCCCTTGCTTTTCAAGATCTTTGCAACTTGTCGTGATGTTTGGCTCTTGCCTGAACCAGTTCTAACAGCGCACACTGAAACCAACGGAACCTTAGCTTTCAGCATCGTTGTTTTTGGACCCATTAGACGGAAGTCCACACCATTCGCCAACACTATGGAAGCCTTATGCATGACATACTCGTGGGGAACGTCACTGTATGCAAATATAACTTGATCCACATCATACTCTTTTATTAGCCTTGGCAGTTCTTCTTCTGGATAGATCGGTATGCCATTCGGATAGTTTGGACCTGCAAGCTCAGGTGGATAACTCCTTTCTCCTATACCCGGAATCTGTGTAGCCGTGAAAGCTACGACTTCATAAGCATCGTTATTTCTGAAGTAGACGTTAAAGTTGTGGAAGTCTCTGCCAGCTGCGCCCATTATGACAACTTTAATCTTTTGCATACATTATTCCCCTCTAAAACCTCAAATACGCGGCAGATTTCATACTTCTCTAATTTATCCCATATAAACCTTAAGCGGGAAACTCACTCTATAGCATGTAGAACAGTTTCACCTATGAACTCTATCTGCTTTGCGGTAACGCCAGGATGCACCGGCAACGAAAACACCTGTCTAGCAGTCTTCTCTGCTTCCTTAAGCCTAGGTTTTCCAAATTTTCTGTAGTATGGCATAAGGTGTATAGGGATCACGTAATAGACCTCTGCACCTATGCCTTTTTGCTTTAATTTTTCAACTATTTTGTCTCTTCTCTTTCCTTTCGCATCTTTCAATCTTACTGTGTAAAGATACCAGCTGTGTTTGTAGCCCTTTGGTTCTTTTGGCAACTGCAATTTCTTTGCTTTGCTTAGTCTTGCTGATAGCTTTTTAGCGTTTTGGCGTCTTTTCCCTATGAATTTCGGTAATCTTTTTAATTGTACTAGGCCTATTGCTGCTTGTATTTCCGGCATGTGATAGTTGTGTCCAAGCATTAGGGATTTGTATTTCTCTTTTTCTCCGTGGCTTCTCATGAACCGCAACTTCTCAGCAATTTCATCATCGTTTGTTGTTATCATTCCTCCCTCGCCGGTTGTCATGTTCTTACTTGCGTAAAAGCTCCAGCATGCAGTATCCGCGAAGACTCCCGGCGGTTTTCTCTTATAACTTGCGCCGTGGGCTTGAGCTGCGTCTTCAATAATTGCCAAGTCATGTTTGTCAGCGATCTCTCTTATCGGTTGCATGTCAGCGGGTAAGCCATACAAGTCCACGGGCATTATAGCCTTCGTCTTTTTTGTTATGGCTTTTTCGATTATTCTTGGAGAAACATTGTATGTTTCAGGGTCTATGTCCACAAAGACCGGTTTGGCTCCAATCATTGCAATTACTTCGGCTGTTGCAACGAACGTGAAGCTCGGCAGAATTACCTCATGGCCTCGTTTAATTCCAGCGCCTGCGATTGATAAATGTAAAGCAGAAGTTCCTGTGTTTACGGCGATCGCATGCCTTGCGTTCATGAATTTCGCGAAGGCTTTTTCAAACTTTGTGACCATGGGACCCGCGCCAAGTCCATGCGTTATTATACCGCTTTTCATAACTTTGACAACAGCTGCAATTTCTTCTTCCCCTATTTGCGGGACATTAATTGGAATCATCTTATCGCCTTATGACCGTATATATCTCCATCTGATAATTTATGTATTTCACTAGCCGCGTTCGGACAAAATTTGGTTGGGATCATTTTTCCAGTATTTATGTCTTTCTTAACATAAGAGATAATAAAGAGGTTTAACTCTCATAAACCACTTCAGACAAGGCTGAGGATAGTTGTGTGCATAACTAAAGTGGGCGTTTATGTCTGCCACTGCGGACTAAACATAGCAGGAGTTGTGGATGTCAAAAGCGTTGCAGAGTATGCTGCAAACCTTCCAGACGTAAAAGTTGTGAGAGACAGCACATACCTCTGTTCAGATAGCGGACAGAAAATGATTAAAGAAGACATTACAAAAAATAAGCTGGATAGAGTAGTTGTTGCTTCTTGCTCTCCTAGAATGCATGAAGAAACTTTTCGTAAGGCAATAAGTGAGGCCGGATTAAACCCGTATCTGCTTGAGCTGGTCAACATTCGTGAACAAGATTCGTGGTGCCATAGCGAAGAACCGGAGAAAGCGACAGAAAAAGCTAAAGTACTCATTGAAATGGCTGTCGCTCGAGTAGCCCGTTTAGAATCACTTGAAACGGTAAAAATCAAAGCTAAGAAGAGCGTTCTCGTAATAGGTGGCGGAATCGCCGGAATCCAAGCCTCACTGGACTTGGCTGACGTTGGGTTTAAGGTGTATCTCGTAGAGAAGTCTCCAAGCATAGGCGGAAGAATGGCTCAACTTGATAAAACATTCCCAACACTTGACTGCAGTGCATGCATTCTAACGCCGAAAATGGCCGAAGTTGGCAGACATCCGAACATCGAACTGCTAACATACGCCGAAGTTGAAAACGTAACTGGATTCGTGGGAAACTATGAGGTCACAATCCGAAAAAAGCCTAGGTACGTAGATGAAGACCAATGTACTGGTGGTGGTGAATGTGAGAAGGTATGCCCAGTTTCGGTGCCTAGCGTTTTTGATCTCGGCCTAAAGACGCGAAAAGCCGTGTATAGGCCGTTTCCGCAAGCCGTACCAAATGTTTTCACGATAGACAAGAGGGGAACTCCTCCGTGCAGAGCAGCGTGCCCTGCTGGAGTAAATGTTCAAGGATACATAGCCCTCGCAAGCCAAGGGAAATTCAAAGAAGCTTACGAGCTCATCAGAAGGTCCATTCCTTTCCCTTCAGTTTGTGGAAGAGTCTGTTTTCATCCCTGCGAAAATAAGTGTGAACGCGGGAAATGCGATGAACCAGTGGCGATAAATGCTATAAAACGG
>JAUUWK010000075.1 GCA_030589055.1 Candidatus Bathyarchaeota archaeon
GTGTGCCTTGAAATTTTGTCAAGAGCGCACAATGTCTTAACGGAAAGACAGTTTAAGCAGTTAATCGCATATGCTTCTGAGAGAATTCAAGAAAAGATTCCTTTTGAACTGCAACAGAAATTGATGGCACGCAGGTAAAAACGTAAGAGCTGAAACTCAGTTTTGCGCGTTCGTGCGTTGGCAATCATCCGGGGCTATGGCAGCATCCAGGGCAACTTCACCCTGTCGTCTATTTTTCTAAAAACTGCCCTAACCAAGTTTATAGCCTATTTTTCGTAGAAACTCTTTTCTCGCTTTAATGTCTTCTTCGGTTTCTATCCCCTTGCTTTTTAATCCATCAATTACACTGACTATTCCTCTACCTTGCTCGGTTTCCGCAATGATAACTTCTAGAGGGTTTGCGGTAGCAGCGTAAATTGTGCAGACCTCTGGGACATTCTTAATCTTGTCTAAAACATTTATGGGATAAGCGTTCTTCAAGAAAATCACAAAGCTGTGACCGCAAGCAACTTCATAAGCCTTCTTCGCTGCCAACCGCCTTAATTCCTCATCATTTCCCTCATGTCTTACCAAGCAAGGACCAGAGCTTTCACAGAACCCCACTCCAAATCTTATATTTGGAACTGCATTAACCAAGGCCTCATAGAGGTCTTCAACGGCTTTTATGAAGTGCGCCACACCCAAAATCACGTTGCAATCTTCCGGCACTTCAATCTTGACCACTTTAAACTCCAACATGAAACGGTTCACCCAATAATTAATTAAGTGCAAGTCAGTTTTAAAATTTTAAAATCTTCCGTGATTTCCTCTCTGCCTTTACAAAGAAACATAGCTAACGTTCGCGTTAGTCTGTTTTCTTTTTGAACAGAAGCCAGTTCTTATCTCCTTTGAACCTTACTAACACATAATCTCCGCTCAGTCTTTTGCCTTGCAACGTGAACACTATTTTGTCTTTGCTTCTATGTTTAAGCGTGTACACACCCTTATCCCATATCTCAACCTTTCCGGCACCGTACATGCCCTCAGGTATTGTTCCCTCAAAGTCCATATAGCTAAGTTCATGATCTTCAACTTGAACCGCAAGCCTTTTAACACCAGATTCTTTCGGAGGTTCTTTTGGCACAGCCCAGCTCTTCAAGACACCATCCATTTCAAGTCTGAAATCATAATGCAAACGTGTTGCTTGATGACGTTGAATAACAAATCTTCCAGTTGAAACAGCTGACATTTTTCTTCATCTCATTAGAACTCGGTTTACAGTAAAATAGCTTTAGCAGGAAATTGAAGACAGCGCGCGCTAAGTCCAAGCATGAACTCGACCCGTAGGAGCATTTGTCAACGAAAGCATGAAAAGCAACAAAAGTGCGAAGGTTTTTCTTCTCATTTTTCTTCCTCCAACTTTATCTGATCAGCAATGAATAACATCTTAAGATCTCTAAATCTATGATACTCTCTTACGAAAAACATAGTTATCCCTAGATGTTAATGGCAAAGAATATTTTTAAAACTTTTGATTTAACAGAAAAGACAGTTTAGCTATAAAATACAGTCTGGACGAAAAACCTACGGATGCTATTATGTTAAACGTGACATGGTCAACGAAATCAAACGGTGTTGCTTAAGGAAAAAAGGAGAATCTTCCTAATGAGTGTAAACAGTTAATGCACAAACAGGTATGCAGAGTTGATTCAACACAGAAAACCTTAATTCAAGGCTGGTCAATGAAACAAACCAGAAAGTTCCATGGGCCGGTGGTTCAGTCTGGTATGAATGCCTGACTTGCACTCAGGAGGTCGGGGGTTCAAATCCCCCCCGGTCCACGTTATCCTTTTTTTTGGAAAAGAGAAAGCTATTTGAATTATCAACTATGTTTACTTTGAATTGGAACGAGTGTTGTTAATGGGTGAGGAGTCAGGTTTAGTTGGCTATTGCGGTCTCTATTGTGGTGCATGTGCAATCTATCAGCAAATGATTAAGAAGAGAGGAATGCAACTGCTCGAAGTGTTGAACGCTTATCAATTTCCAGAAATAGCGGAGGAAGCTAAAGAATGGGATCCGAAGCTTGCGCACTACCCAGAGTTTGAAGACGTCCTGTGATCTTTGATGAAAATGTTTGGAGAATGCCCTAGCTGCCGAGCGGGCGGCGGACCACCAGACTGCCTGATCAGAGATTGCTGTAAGGAAAAGGGATTCTCCACATGTGCAGAGTGCGACAAGATGCCTTGCGACAAAATAACACCACAAATTCAAAGTTACCGAGGGCATCTAAAGATGCTCCATAAAATCAGAGAGATAGGAATAGACAAGTGGGCTAAGAAAATGGAAAGAAAAGTCAAAGAGGGGTTCTCTTACATCGAAGTCATGGAAAAGAGCAGAAAAAGATGAATAACTAAAACCACAGAGTATATTCCGCAATTTAGCCGAGAACTATCCACTTGCTTAAGTTTCTAATGAAAGCCGAATCCAAAGAGGGTTTTCGCCCATCAAGTTTTCTAGTTTTTAGATTCATGATTTTCTTGCCAAATGTCGATCCATAATACATTTCAAGTAAAGTGAAGTATAAGACGCTGAGGGTACCTGCAAAGAATGGGAAGGCAAGAGGGTTAAACATGTACCCAGGCAAGCCTGTTGCCGCTGCCATTAGCATGAAAGGTATCCAGATAATCGCCGCGATGACCAAAGTAAGTATACCTGCAATTACGCTGTCGATGATAAAAGCCACAAGTCTCCTTATCCAGTGATCTTGAAGCTGAGAGTCCTTTCCAATTCTTTCGAAGCCTGTTGACATAATTTTTCCCAAGCCTATTCTTATATGGCTCTAGGTTATATACCCATTCTGCCCTTGTAAATATTTCAAAAACGTGAACAGAGACCAGCTTATTCAACTTCTATGCTTGAGACGTTTATCATATCAAGTTCGGCAACAAATCAAAGGCCAAGGATTCAACTTATAAGGTAACATGAGACAACTAATTCGCGTGAAAGCCTATGAAAATCCAGGAGACAAAACAAGGTGTAATCTTGGAAGTGTATGTCAAACCGAAATCGAATGATTTCAAAATTATAGTTGATGACGGCGAAATTTTGGCTTTCTGCAGTGAAGAACCTGTTAAGGGAAAAGCGAACAAGGAACTCATTAAGGAACTTTCAAGGCTTTTCCACAGGAAAGTGCAGCTTATTTCCGGCTTCACTTCTAAACAAAAGAAGCTGTTGATAAGAGATGCTGAAAAGGCCGAAATAGAACGTGTTTTTTTGCGTAAATAAAATCTCTTGATCTGTGAAACGTACTCTCTCAGTTCTGAAGTTTAAAGCGTAGTATTGCTGCTATTCCGCCGAAAGATTTCTTTAGCATCTGTCCTTCTTCTGTTTCGCCGGAAATCATTTCTACTTCGGTGTTTGCATGTTCTGCTAGTTCAGCAAAATCTTCTATAAGGTCTTGTGTGTCGACTATGCTTAAGGCTGGAGATTTGCATCTTGGGCAAGGTTTTCCAAAAAGATTCTGCTCGAAACTTGTCAACGTTTGACTCTTCAACGTGTGTTGCTGCTCATAACTGCACGCGTTACATTTCACCCTGACGCGCAATATGTCTAGCCCTTCGGAAAGCAGCAGCGTTTTGACGGCACCTGCTTCCAGAGTTTTTCTAACTTCTTCTTCACCGTACGTTGTCAATCCTGTGTCATGTCCGATTTCGTAAAGGAACCGTTGCATTACTTCTTTCTCTTCTATGTAGCGTATTTTCCGCACTATCTCTGGAGCCCTGTCAACAACTTCTTTAACGCCTTGTTCATTCACATAACCTGTGTCAATTATGCCAATAATCCTGCTTTTCAGCATATAATTCAGGTAGTCACCTTTGTCAAAATCGTATTTTGTTGGTCCTGGACCACCAACTATTAAGCCTTTTAAGTCTTTGAGTGACAAAAAAACCTCGTTAGCATGTTCACCTATCCTTTTGAAATACTCTTGTAGCCGCATCTCCCTTAATCTTTCATATCTTCTCGCTGATTGTCCGCCTGCACGTGTTTTCCCGGGTACGCCTGACGTTTCTTGTCTGATTATTTCAAGTCTTCTACCTTGTAGCATTGCGAATGTAGCTGCTGAGGCATCTATGAGAAGTATGCCGTAAATTTCCTTTTCTCTCAGCATTTCCTGCAAATGTTCCGTGTGAAATCTTGAATCACACCTGTACAGATAGATGCTTAAAGGCTCGAGTGGAATGATAACGTATGTTTCAATTCTTTCGGTTCCAGCTCCGTTCTGTGGAATTGCACCGCAAAAGATTACAAGTCCGTTTTCGGGAACTTTCTTGAAAAGTTTGAGGCGTTGCTGGGTCTTCACAATTGCGTCTTGAACGTTTTTTCGTGTTGTTGTAGACTTTATGTTTGAAGCTGTTCCATATTCTTGTCTGAGCATGTTCGTAACGTCGCTTATCTGTCTTCCAGGCGGGATGTAAAGTGAAACAAGTTCGGTTCCACGTCCCTCTTTGTTGGCCAACGTGTTCAATGTCTTTTTTAACCTGAACAGCTCCAACGAAGTTCTTTTCTTGCTCAACTAATTCACTTTTTTTAGCCTTGAAGCTACACTACAAGGAATCAAATAAGAGTTTGGGAATAGAAGACTATGTTATTTCTAAAACTTCTTTCAAGAACGCCTTGTATGGACCGATTCTGCCTCCATAGTTACCCGCTGAAATTTTGACAACACCTGGAACGC
>JAUUWK010000002.1 GCA_030589055.1 Candidatus Bathyarchaeota archaeon
GCGGGTTAATCTCGTTAAATCGCACTATTTCTTAGATTAACCCTTTTAATGAACATGGCGAACCGAAATTAAAGCTTTCGGTCACTATTTTTGGTTATAGAGTCTTTGACAGTTTGGAGAATAGTTAGCCTGGTGAAAAAAATAGCTATATATTGGAGTTTTAAACAAGGCGAGCTTAGCCAGCTTCAAAATGAAAGGAAAAAAATTGTCTAGTCTCCATCTTCTCGTAATAACCACAAAATCTTTCTGAAGTCTCTCTCCTCTAACTGGAAGTGCCATCTAATACGAGTTCGAGGAATCATAGAGCTGGGACTTGAGGAGAGGCTAGTCAAAGACGTAGAGGCAGAAGAAGGCTACATTTCAAGAGAGATAATTAATGGGAAAAGCGATATTTTAGACATTTTTCATGAAGAACTAAATTCAACGTTGAGAAGTAAGCGGCAACTTAAGGATAGCCTGCTTCCACTGGCATTCTTGCTTTGTTGGTTGCTCTGGCTACTTCTGAAATGCAGTTGTTATCGTTGTTATATGGCTTTACTAACTGCGTGCAGTGTGTTCTTTATGTTTCTATGGCCCAGAAGTTTTATCTCACACAGGGTATCTTGAGTTCTATATGTTTCATTGTGATTATTTTTTAGTTCATATCTGGTCTTACTGTTCTTTATTTGTCTTTGAAATATGGTATTATTTCTTCACCGTAAGCCTTCATCACTTGACGAGGATCAGGTCCCACATTAATTAGCAGGAAATGTTTGACACCGGCTTTTATGAATTCTTCTATTTTGTTCACACAATCTTCCGTAGTTCCGGCTATAGAGAATTCTATTGACGCTTCAGTCGGAATGAGTTCGCCGTAGCTTAGAAATTTCTGTATCCATTCGGAGTTATATAGTGCTTTGAAGTAGGATATTGCCTGAAGTTCTTTTGGCATTTCAATGTTGTAGCCTGCCTGTCTCAGCAGTTCTGGTGATGGTATTACTTGAGACTTTATCTTCTCAATCTGTGTGTAACTGTCTTCAGTTTTCTCAGTTACAGATGTGTACAGATACACTCCAGTATCTATGTCTTCAATGGACCTGCCTGCTTTTTCGGCTCCTTCTTTTACGAGTCTAAGGCGTGCTTCGTACAGTCTGGGAGAAAGCGGGATTGAAAGCCAACCATCAGCCATTTCGCCTGTGAGTTTGAGTGTGCGCGGACTGTTCGCACCAAAATATATGGGTACACGGCCTTTGACAGGATTGATCTGTAAGAAAGCGTCCTTCAATCTGAAGAAATCGCCCTCGTGATTTAGTATCTCACCGGACCAGAGTTTGCGAATAATAGTAACGAATTCAATTAGCTTCGAAACGGGTTTCTTCCATTCTATCCCAAAAGGGTCCAAGTTCATGGCTTCTCCTGCGCCGAGTCCGAGTGCTGCGCGACCGCCTGATATTTGGTCTACGGTGGCAACTTTTTGGGCGAGAACTGCAGGATGATATCTGTGGGGATCTGTAACACAAGTTCCTAAAACCGCCTTTTCTGTTGTCATGGCGGTGGCAGCTAACATAGACCAAGCTTCAGGTACAGTTCCGGGAGGTATAAACAGTAGATGATCTGGAACCCATATCGAATCGAAACCAGCTTCTTCATTAGCCTTGGCTATTCTAAGCAATTTCTTTACAGGTACAGCTGGAATAGGCAAGAAGCAGCCAAACCGAATGTTAATCTCATTGGTCTCCAATGCTTTCACTGGCTAAATATTCTGTGATGTTTTGCTTATTTTGTTTTCCGACAAATCTTCAAGAAGAAATATCTATCAGGTCGTAACGAAGACATCAAAACTTACAATATTTTACGTTTGTTCTGGTATTAACTACATAAGAAGATTTTTATGGAAACTGTTATTCTAGTAAGAGACAGGTGAAGTATTATGGAATACAAATACTTGATTTACGAGAAAATTGCGAGTTTCTTAATTCCGGAGGAAGAGAACATAGCTGTCGTAACATTGAATAGACCTGATGCCTTGAACGCGTTAAGCGGAGCTCTGCTCGGAGAACTGGATAATGTGCTTGAAGAGATTAGGAAAGACGATAAGATTAGATGTGTCATTATTACAGGAGCCGGCAGAGCCTTCAGTGTTGGGGCCGACTTGGGCGAGGCTGGATCGGATGAAGCTGCTCTGAGAGCCCGAATGGAACTGGGTCAGAAGGTTTTTGACAAGATTGAAACTTTCAATAAGCCTGTGATAGCAATGATAAACGGATATGCACTTGGCGGGGGACTTGAAATGGCAGTAGCATGTGATATGCGAGTTGCATCGGAGAAGGCAAATTTTGGAAATCCCGAAGTTAACATAGGCTTGATTCCATCATGGGGGGGATGTGTGCGAATCCCAAAACTCATAGGAAAAGCTAGAGCTGCTCAGATAATTCTTACGGGAGAACGGATCGATGCTAAAGAAGCTGAAAGGATTGGGCTTGTCAATAAGGTTGTTAAGCCAGACGAGTTGAAGTCAACGGCAACATACATGGCTGGTACATTGACAACAAGAGCCCCTATAGCCATACGTTTAGCAAAGAATATACTGTCAAAAGCTATGGAAATCAGCATTGAGGAAGGAAACAAGATGATGATTGAAGGCGGCCTAACCTGTGCAAAGTCAGAAGATATCATGGAAGGTATTGCAGCCTTCTTTGAGAAAAGAACACCTAGATTTAAAGGAAAATAGATAGCAGTACCCTCCTTTTCTTTCTAATCTTCCCGAAATTTTTCAATCAGCCGGAGCATTGAGTTTTTATTCCACCGCATTTCTATGTTAATCCATGGAAATACCAAGCGAAATACGAGATTTGTGTGAGAATCCTACAGCAATATTAAGTCGATATAGGGATTCTGGAGTCAAAGTCATTGGATACACTTGTAGTTATGTTCCAGAAGAGTTGATGATTTCAGCTGGACTGCAACCCTACAGAGCAACAAACATCAGAGCAGATCCGAGTGCCCTTACACCAAGCTTTATATGTCCATTTGCAAGCGCCACGTTAGAAAACATGATTAGACATGATGATCTCTTTAGTGGATTCGTGGTAGCCCATACATGTGATCCCATGTGGAGACTTTATGACATCTTAAAGAAGAAAACCAGTAAGCCCTTATTTCTGTTAAGAGTGCCGCATAACACAAAAAATGAATTATCGCTTGGTTTCTTCAAAAAGGAACTCGTAAGATTTAAAACATTTCTTGAAGAGAACTTCGAAGTAAACATTGATGATGATGCAATGTTCAACTCCATAAGTTTATGCAACGAAAGCAGAGATTTACTCAAAAGCATCTACATGTTAAACAGCAACAACAAGCACAAGGTTGAAGCATCCGACCGCTTTCGCGTTGTTCTTGCTTGCATGTGGATGCCAAAAGCTGAATTCAATGTTAAAGTCAAAGGATTGAACTTCGATAACAGCAAAACCTTGGGTGATGTAAGGTTACATGTGAATGGAACAGCTATTTATGAATCTAGCTTGATAAAAATAGTGGAGGAATCCGGTGGTTTCATAGCATCTGATGACTTGTGCACAGGGTCAAGATACTTCTGGAATAATGTCGAGGAATCTGACGATCCCATTTCAGCGTTAAGTTACAGATACCTGTTGAGAACCCCTTGTCCTTCTCAGAGTCCTCTAGAAGATAGACTTGACTACATAAACTTCATGGTTAGGGAGTTTCAGGTGCAAGGGGTGTTAACGTTTGCCAAAAGATTCTGTGACCCAATCTTATATGATAGTGTTCATATAAGAAGCATGCTATCTAAAAACGATATCCCCACAATGGTCATAGAGTATGAAAATCCAGCCCAAGAGATCGGTAGAATCAAGAGTAGAGTTGAAGCTTTCATTGAATCTGTAGGTGGCTAAAATGAGTCTGCCAAGAAGAAGGAGCCGTATTCTTCAAACAACGAGAAAGATAGGTGAACTTATTATGACATATTTTTCAAAGGTATCCGACGCGAAGTCCAAGGGTAAACCAGTTGCATGGGTAACCGTGTTCACGCCTGTTGAGTTGTTGTACGCACTGGATATCTATCCAGTTGCCCCTGAACATTTTGGGGCATTGTGCAGTGCTCGTGGCTTCATAGTGGACTATCTCGAAGAGGCTGAAAGATGTGGATATTCTGAAAGCTTATGCTCATACAGTAGATGTAGCCTAGGTTATGTCCTCAGCGGAATGAATGGGATCATGCCTCCCCCTGATATTTTGATAACATTCAGGAATTCATGTGACGTCTATGTTAAATGGTGGCAGAGCCTCCACATGCATCTTGGGACACCATTGTTTGTAGGCGAGACACCTTATGTTTTGGCACCAGAGGATTTGGACAACTACGTGCTAGATTACGTTGTTAAGCAGTTAGAGCAGCTAATAGAGATGGCTGAGGAGAGATTTGGCCTAAGATTTGACATGGAAAAACTTGTCGAGGTCTTAAAGCTTTCAGATAAGGCAAGCGAACTCTGGTTTGAAACTTTAAAACTTCGAAGATTTAGACCATGCCCCCTCGGCGGTCGTGACTCAGCCTCAGACATTTTCCCCCTTGTGGTCATGCAAGGAACGGAGGAAGCTGTATCGTTCTATGAAGAGCTTTTGAGGGAGGTTAAAGGAAGAATAGGAAGGAAAGAGGGAGTGATAGAAGATGAAAAGTTTAGATTGCTCTTCGATGGGATATGGATTTGGCACGCTTTCGACCTTATAAAGTATTTTGAGGATAAAGGAGCAGTCTTTGTTTATGAACCTTACAGTGAGGCTTGGGCTTACAGGCTTGACGCTTCTGAGCCGTTAGAGAGTATAGCTAGAAAGATTTTAAGCATGGGGTTGAATGTTGACATAGACATACGAATTGAAAGATTCTTAGAGAATATTAAGCAGTATCAAATAGACGGCGCTGTCTTCTTCTCTAACAGAAGCTGCAAGACATGGTCAGCTACACAACTAGTGACAGCAGACATATTAAACAAAAAAGTCAACGTTCCCTATCTTCTCTTTGAAGCAGACATGGCTGATCCAAGGCAGTATTCTGAAGCCCAAATTAAAAACAGAATCGACGCTTTCATAGAGGTTTTAAGTGAAAGCTAATGTACTTAGGAATAGACGCTGGAGCGTCAGCGACAAAAGCCTTGATAGTTGACAGGAAAGGCAAAGTTGTCTCATACGCCATAGTTCCTTCAGGAATCAACTTCAAAGTTTCATCTCAAAAAGCTTTGGAAAAAGTGCTTAAATCGTCTGGTTTAAGCTTGAAAGAAATTTGTTACGCAGTTTCAACCGGTTATGGAAGAGCTTTAGTAAAGGCAGAGGCACACTCTTCCGAAATAATCTGTGTTTCCCGGGGAATCCACAAGCTTCTGCCATCAGTGAGAACAATTATAGATGTCGGCGGCCAAGACTCCAAAGCCATCAGGATTGACGAATATGGAAGAGTCTTAAATTTTGCCATGAACGATAAGTGCGCCGCTGGAACCGGAAGGTTCCTTGAAGTTATGTCAAACCTTATCGGGAAGTCAATAAACGAGCTTAGTAGGTTGCATCACAAATCATCAAAACCAATAAGAATAAGCAGCACCTGCACAGTTTTCGCTGAATCAGAGGTAATATCTCATATAAGTCAAGGCTCCAAAATCGAAGATGTGATTGCGGGCCTTCACCAGGCAATAGCTGGAAGAATCTTCAATATGTCCAGCAGAATAGGATTCGAAAAAGATGTAGCTTTCACGGGAGGAGTTGCAAAGAATGAAGGGTTCGTTGCCGCATTAAGCAAGAAAACTGGTTTGACTCCCTTGTTGCCAGAAGAACCTCAAACAGTCTGCGCTTTAGGAGCGGCTCTCGCAGCCATCAGAAAATATGAGGAAAGCATTAGTCATGCTCATCTCTGATTTTTTCTGTGACATCATAGAAAATGAGTTGATTCAACTCAGTTCTTTTTACCCGTCCCTTCTGTTCAAGAACCTTCAGATGTGCCAATGTTTCGCCAAGAGCTAAGTATTTCTGGAACAAGGGAAACTCGTCCCAAGATTTATGCTTAACGTTCCATTGAACTCTTGAAGCCAGCATGTACGCTGTCAAACTTCCAGCCTTAAGCTCGAATAACACTTCCTTCAATCTTCGCTTATGATGCTCTCTGAGTTGCTGAATCCTTTCATAATGATCTGTAAAGACTTCTTCATGAGCTGGCAAAACGACTTCAACTTCAATGTTCCCGGTTTTTTCAAGACTTTCCAGGTAATCCCTAAGCGGATCCATCTCCTCCATAAACTGTGCTACGTGTGGGGTGATCGTGGGCAACAGATGATCACCGGAGATGAGAACCTTCAGTGAAGGTTCATACAGGCATATGTGACCTGGAGAATGTCCAGGCGTCCATATAACTTGAAAGTTGTAATCGCCAACTGAGAGCTCTTGTCCATGTTCTAGCGGAAACGCTGACATAGCCAGTACTTGATAAGCCTCTGGAGCAAAGAAGGCTGGATGAAACCTTCGCAGGTTCTGTGCAATTGAAGAAGGTGCACCATTAGCTTCTAGAAAGGTTTCCACGTTTCCCTTGTAGTCCAAAGATTTTTCTGCTATCATCTCTGATAACTTGGCTTCAATCTGGTGTATTGAAATCTTGACGTTTTTTGATGCTTCTTTGACACGTGGAATCAAGCCTACATGATCCACGTGAAAATGGGTTAACAAGACCTCAGTTAAGTCTTCAAGCTTAACCCCGGCTTCCGAAAGCCCTCGGCTCAACGAGTGAAAAGCTTGAGGCAGATTAAGTCCAGTATCAATCAAGAGGTTTTTCTCGCCTGACGTTACTAGGTAAGAATTCAAGTGTCCAAGAGGATTATGAGGTAACGGAACTTTTATTTGGAATATGTTTGGGAAGAGTTCTCTAACCATTAAACAATACTCCTAGCCCCTCACAACTAGTCTATGTATGTGAGTCAGTGGGTAGGTTTAGGATTCTGGCTGCATTTAATCCTAGAATGTTCTCTTTCTCGTCTTCTGTCAGATACGTACATTTCTTTATGACGTTTACTTCGTATTTCATGTCACTCCCCAATACGACGGGAAAGTCAGAGCCATAAAGAAGCCTGTCAAGACCTATGTCCCCAAGCCTCTTTAGGATCTTCTCTGAATAGATGAAACTGGAAACTGCTGAGGAATCGAAGAATACGTTGTCAAATTTTTTTCCGAGTTTGTACGCCTCGTCAAACCATATTCCTGGCTTGTGTGCGCTGTAGCTTCCGGTGTGAGCCAAAACGATAGTTGGGTTGTAGCTCTCCAGAATGGGCTTCAGGTGTTTAGGGTTGGCATCTTCGGATAGCTCTGGATTCTCCCAGGGTCCTGGATCGCAGCCAGTGTGATAGAGAAGAACCTTCTTGTTTTTTTCACAGTATTCGCATATCTTTTCGAAGTTCTCGTTTTCGATTGGTGAGAAAAGCTGGAGGGTGGGGAGCATTTTTACTCCCTTAAGCCCAAGGGTGCTTATCTCTTCAAGTTTAGCCTCCACATAATCTTCGTTCTTATTCGGGTTGACAGAGCCAAACCCGATAAAACTGTTCGGATTCCTTGTTACAAGACTTGCTATTTCTTGATTCGAGCTTTTGAGTTCAGGGTAATAGCTGATTAATCCTTGATAGAATCGTTTTATCTCATCTTCTATAGGTGCGGATCGTAAAGCATTGAATCCGAAGGATGATTCCATATGACGTTTTTGCAGTTTGCTCTTAATCTCTGGTTTTTCCACATCTAAGGGGTCGACGTCTACAGCCAGCAGGACCGCACAATCCACGCTAGCTCTTTTCATCTCTTCCAGGATTTTGGATTCGTGAAGGAATGGGTGAACATGAATGTCTATTATCATTTTTCTCCAACGTTTTATAGGTTAAAAAGAAAGGGAGGTATGTTAACTATTTCACAGACTTGTTAGGGCAAAGGTAGATTCATTTCTCTGTAGGTTTCTCTGGCAACTATATACCTTTGAATTTCTCCTGTTCCTTCTATGATATCTAGGATTCTAGCATCTCGATAGAAACGTTCTATATCTGAATCTACATATCCGTAGCCGGCGAAGATTTGGAGGGCTGCATCTGTGGTTGCTATTGATGTCTTGGCCGCGTATGCTTTTGCCATAGATGCGAATTTGGTGATTAGCTTTTGCTTGTCAGGTTTGTAATCGATGAGCCAAGCCGTCTTGTATGTCAGCAATCTTGCTGCTTCTATGTTCATGGCCATTTCAGCTATCTTCCATTGTGTAAACTGGAATCTATGAACTGGCTGGAAAAACTGCTCTCTTTCTGTAGAGTATTTCAAAGCGCGTTCAAAGGCTCCTTGTGCTATGCCCACAGCTCCAGCAGCGATGGCTGCTCTGCTGAAATCAAAGTATGCCATTATCTGGTGGAATCCTCTGTTCTCTTGACCTAGAAGGTTGCTGACTGGTACTTTAACATCGTTGAATGATTGTTCTGCCTGTGGGGCTCCCCTGAATCCCATTTTTGGCTTTAGGGCTGATATGTCTAGTCCTGGAGTTCCTTTTTCTACTATGATTTGGCTTACGCCTCTATGTGGTGGGGAGGCGTTAGGGTCTGTCTGGCAGCAGACTATGGTGAATTCCGCGATGTCTCCGCAGGTGATGAATGTCTTGGTTCCGTTAATCTTCCAGTTGTCTCCGTCTTTCACTGCCTTTGTGTCTAGCCCAACCAACCCAGCGTCAGAGCCGTGACCTGGCTCGGTAAGGGCCATTGCACACGCAATCTCGCCCTTGCATATTCGGGGGATGTATTTCTCCTTCTGCTCTTCAGTGCCAAATTTTTCGATCAATCCGCCGAAACCTATACCAGCTAGTAATGCAGCGATTGTAGAATCTGCTCTGTTGAACTCTTCGCATACTATGCAGGCTTCGATGCAGCCTAATCCCTGTCCTCCATATTTCTCGGAAAAAGATGTACCTGTGAAACCCAGTTGTGCTGCCTTTCTGTAGAAAGGCCATGGGAACTCGTACTTTTCATCGTATTCCCGTCCTTTTTCAGATGTGAACTCTTTCTCTGCGAATTCGCGAGCTGCTCTTTTGATTTCCGTCTGTTCTTCCGTAAACTCAAATCTCATTTTAACACCTTCGTTTCCTACATATTCTGCGGACGTCACATACTTGAACTTTTTCCTTAAACCATGTTAATATTTATGTTTTAGAGTGAAAGTTTGTCTGCTGTCTGGAACACGCGCTCTATAGGTCTGCTCAGCTTAGGATCCTAGATTTTCAAATGTGGACTCCACGGATTTAGAGAAAGGGGATCACAAGCTGAGAGATTCATTTTTCGTAAGAGTAGAAGCCTTTTCCTGTTTTTGTGCCAAGCTGCTCTGTTCTAACCATTTCTTCCAGTAGTGGACTTGGCTTGTAAAGTTCTCCGTATCCTGCTTCAATCTTTTTTAGCTCTGTAACTATGACATCTATTCCCAATGTGTCCGCAAGTTCTAATACACCTATGGGCATGTTGAAGCCTAACTTCAATGTTTTGTCTATGTCCTCAGGGGTGGCTATTTCATTCCTTATCAGCTCTGCAGCCACGTTGACCATTACATAGGTTTGAGTCATTGGATCAAATTTTCTAGCTTTGTCTTCTGATATTTGTGGCATAACCCACTTTCCTTTCTCTGGGTATGTGTAGAATCCTTTTCCGGCTTTTACGCCAATCTCGCCTTTCTCCATCTTCTCTTTTATCAGTGGAGAAACTTCGAAGTTTGGTTCTCTTTCTTCCATAAATGTCATGACGTGGTAAGCTATGTCCAGGCCTGTGAAATCCAAGAGTGCGAAGGTTCCCATAGGCATCCCAACTTTGTACATTGCGGCGGCATCAACCTCTTCGATTGTGTACTCTCCTTTGTGAACCATCCATGCGACCAGGTTTGTGCCAGTTATTGTAATTCTATTCGCGATGAATCCTGGGATGTCCTTTCTGCATAATACTGGTTCCTTTCCGATGTTTTTCGTCAAGTCCATAGTTACTCTGCAGGTCTCTTCGCTTGTTTTTTCGCCCATCACTATCTCAACAAGACGCATAAGTGCTGGTGGATTGAAGAAGTGCATACCTATTGCGTTTTCAGGGCGGTTTGTTGCTGCTGCGATTTCAGTGATGGGGAGGGCGCTTGTGTTTGTTGCTAAGATTGCATGTGATGGTGCGTAGCTGTCGATCTCCTTGAACACTTGTTTCTTTAGTTCTAGTTTCTCAGGAATCGCTTCAATGATGAAGTGAGCTTCTTCTACAGCTTCCTTTAACGAGACCAAGGGCCTTATCCTTTTCAAGGTCTTCTCAGCTTCCGATGGTGATATCTTGCCTTTCTCAACGAACTTCCCTATACTCCACCTGATCTTTTTCAAACCTTCTTCAAGAAATTCCTTGCTTATGTCTCTCATTGTCACATCGAAGCCGCTCATCGCGGCAAGCTGTGCGATTCCATGTCCCATGGCACCAGCGCCTATGACGGCGATTCTCTTAATCTCCATATTAGGTCACCATTATGTGAAAAGTGAGTAACTCTGGGGTTTCTTAAAATGTTTTTCATCCCAATCTAGCTAATGCAACATTGCACTCGCAACGTGTATAACGGAAAAGAGTTATAACTAATCTTGAATACAGAATCATGGATATTCAGATTATTGTGTGTTCTCAAGAAAGTCCATAGCGATTTAATGGGAGATAGAAACATGATAGAAAACGATTTTCTAAGCACCGAAGAAGAGATGAAGCTGAGAATGGAAGTCAAGGATTTTGTGAGAAACGTCGATCCGGAACTTCTAAGAAAAATGGATAGGAATGAGATAGATTATCCTTTTGAGTTCATTCACGAAGCCGCAAAAAGAAAACTGCTTGGGCTTCGTTTCCCAAGAAAATATGGGGGAAGAGAAATGACATGGACTGCTGAGATGATAGCCTTAGAGGAGATTGGCGTGCTTGGCATGGGTCTTGGATGCAGCTATGCAATGGTAAGCATAGTGGGTGAAGCGATAAATCGTTTCGGCAGTGATTGGCAAAACCAAACATTTCTGACATCTATAATCAATGGAGAAAAACTTTCCGCAGAAGGCTTAACAGAACCTAGAGGAGGAAGTGACTTCTTTGGAAGCACAACGAGAGCTGTAAGGAAAGAAGATAAGTGGATAATAAATGGTGAGAAAAGATTCATTGCTGGAGGTAAGGCTGCAGACTTCTACTTGATATATGCGAGGACCGATCCGAAAGCCCCAGGGCACAAAGCCTTAACAGCTTTCTTGGTTGAGAAAGACATGGGGGTAAAGGTTGAGGAGGTTTATAATCTCCTTGGTTTCAGAGGCATGGGAACAGCTAGAATATTATTCAAGAATGTTGAGGTCCCAGACAAGTATAGAGTAGGAGAAATAAACGGTGGAGCAGCCATATTCAACCAGATGATGGTTCCTGAGAGATTAACCTCGGCAGCAGGAGCCATAGGAACAGCCAGAGCTGCTTTAGAAATTGCAACAAAATACTCGTCAAGACGGAAGGCTTTCGGAGTGCCTATACGCTTCTTTCAAGCTGTAAGTTTCAAGATAGCTGAAAGCGTGACAAAACTGGATGCTGCAAGAGCCCTAGTCCATACAGCAAGCAAGGCTGCAGATGCTGCAGTTAAAGGCTTTCCAGTAGACCCCAGACGCCTCGTAAGCGAGGCAAAATGCTTCGCAACAGACGTGAGCTGGGAAATCGTCAACATCGCCATGCAAATTATGGGAGGAATAGGATACACTCAAGTATATCCGATTGAGAGGCTTCTGAGAGACATGAGGTTGGCTCCAATATGGACTGGAAGCAACGAGATAATGAAGCTGCTCATACAGCATGAAGTCTACAAAATGATGAAATACGCGATAAATGACAGAGACGTGGAGATGGACGCAATGGAATGGCATAAGGAAGCTGAAAAAGTCTATGAATAAAACCTGACTTTCTCTTCTCAGAGCTCTTTGGTGTGACAGGTTAAGCTACAGCTAGAAGATTCTGTTTCACCTGCCCTAATGGAGATAATGACATGTCTGCACTTAATGAATGTGCAACGACGGCGAAAGCGCTCGCGCGAACTTTTCTGGAGTTACTTCTTCGTTTCTGCTGACAGTCTCATTAGGACTTCTCCATATCCGCAGCATCCCCTGAAACCGACGTCGTAGCATCTCACGTGATTCACGATCATGTCGTTTGGATCAAGGCCTTCAGCCACACGATCGTTGATCATGAAATAGAAAGGAAGTAACTGGCTAACGGCCCAGAGACACACGTTTTCCGGTCCCTCGCTTTTGTCCAAAACGTATCCTCCCCATTTGAAATAGTATTTGTCTCCTTTTTTCAGTTGTGCCATGCAGTTCTTTGACTCAACGACTTCTGCGACCATTCTGATTTTCCTCAGTTTCGGGAGAGCTTTAATCCATTTCAAGTGTTGGGGCGACTTCCTTATGGTTTCCATTTGGCTTTCATCATAACCAAATATCTTTTGAATCCATTGCCAATCTATTTTTTCGCTCATCTTTTTCACAACTACACAAGAACTCAACTGAAACTATTTATAAGCATAGGCTAAAAACCAAGAAGCCACATGGGATTTTGACGCATTCCTCACCGGAGATAACCGCTAAACCTAGTTTCGCCTTTACGTGTTTCCAACAAAAAAAGGTCAAGAAGCTCTACGTCAATCAAACTTCCTTTGCAGTTTCTGACTTCAGCGTCGCTTACGACAATTATGCAGCCTTCCAGTATGTTGTGCTTGTATGTTCAGGTTTCGTATAGTATCAGTTGAGCGTGGCGTGAAGGTTTGGTTGGCCTAGTTAGTTGGCAACGCTGCATTGTCCATATGTGCCTGTAACCAGAAAGATCGAGGAACTAAAACTGAGGCATTTGGTCTAAGGATGTTGGACAGGTCTGAAAATGCTGTTTCAGCAGCTGTGCCTGTGATAGGTTAACATGGATGTCTTTTTAATTCTGCCTTGGATTGTCAACTGCTCCAGGTGTTTCTTAATCATCTGTCGTTCCCAGTAGCGAAGCAGCGGTTCAGCGTAAGGAAACTTTCCATAGATTGGTGCATATTCTACAAGCTGATCGATGGTCTTGCCTCTGTTTAATAGAGAGAGGATTTTCTCATCTCTTTCATCTATTATCCTGCAATATCTGTCGAACTCGGCGTTTATGTTCTCGGTGATGATTCCCTTATGAGATGATACTACAATTTTAGAGGATAGAGCTTTTAGCTCTCTTACTGATTCTCGGAATTCAGGGATACTTGATTCTCTGTGGCCATACCAAGGGAAGGATGTCAAGTCATAATCAAATGAAAAAAGAATCTTTTTTTTCCGATCGAAGAAACAATAGTGATCTTTTGTGTGTCCTGGCGTGTAAATGGGTTCAAGTATTGTGTCACCAAAATTGAAGAGCGTTCGTCTCCCATAACTGTCAGTCGGTTTGCAACGCTCAAATCTCATTTGCTTTTTCACAAATTCTTGCCAAACTTGACGAAGCTCTTCACTCATGAATCTCTTAGAAAGAGCATCCAGGTTGCCGCTGGTGTTAAATCCCTCTTCTGGTACATAAATAGGCTTGTTTCTGAATACCCAGTTGCCGGCGGAATGGTCTGGATGTGTATGAGAATTAATGACACAGTTTATGTTGTATTCCCTTTTGAGTTGTTTTAGAATTTCGATGCCACAACCTGTGTCTATGAGCACGATTTCGTCGTCCAAGATGAGAATGGAATGCGAATAGGGGAATCTGCCTTCATTCTTCGCCTTGACCAGAAGAACATTTTCTCTTACAGTTTCTACATTGTAGTATTCCATTCATATCTATTCCGGAGGTTATATGTCAAAGGTCTTCTACGTCGTTTGACGTTCACTATTGTTCAGGATGCGACGGACTTGGGAGAGGAAGAGATGTTTGCTACGAAATCCTAGAGTGAAGGGAAGGACAGCCTCATGTTTCTACGAGTGTGCGATGCTGGTTTTAATGAATTCGTTCAGCTTCAACTCTGATGAAGGCTTCTCTGGGGGTCATTTCTGGGGTTTCATCTTTGACTTTAACAAGTTCGATGGCGTTTTTTGGGCAATGGTAGGCGCAGAGTCCGCAACCTATGCATCTTTCCTTCAAAAGAATGATTCTTTCAGGTTCGCTATCATGGGAAGCGTGGTATATGTTTGCTTCCATCGGGCAAATGCTGACACATTTTCTACACTTACTGCAGAGTTCATTGTCTCTCTGAGGAAGGAAGTTTGACTTGGCAATCGCTCGAGGGTTGTGAAGCTCAGTGAGGCCTCTTAGGATTAGGCAGGAGCAGGTACAGCAATTGCAGATGAACTGGGGTTTCGTCTGAGTGTTAATTGTAGAATGAACCAAACCTGCCTTCTCCATTTCTTCGAGCAGTTCTAGGGCCTCCTCAACGTTCAGGTATCGCCCGAATCCCCTCTCTACCATAAATTCCGCTGAGTAGTCAAAGACAAGGCAAGTTTCCAGAGGATGATCACATTTCTTCTTTGTTCTGCAGGCACAGTTCATGACGGCTATTTTTCGAGAAGTTTTTATGAACTCTGACATTTTCTCGAAGGGCAAGATCCTGTGTCCAGAGCTTATCTTCTTATTAACAGTTATTGTCTTTTCGATGGGTATCACTCGAGCCCAAGGATAGTTGGAAGCACCACCTTCCAAGCCGCCTCCACCCATGTAGAATTTTTCGAAAAGTGCTCCGACTTCCCGTTTTTCATCAGAATCGCGGCCTGAGGATAAGTAGAACTCGAAAATACCGGGAATCATCGGCATGAGAGAGTAGTACACGTTGCCGTCTCTCTTGCTTTTGAATCTGAAAAGCAAACCTCTTGAAACTAATCGGTCGATGATTGCTTGAACCTCCTGCTGAGTCTTTCCGGTTTTTTCAACAATTCGGTCGTAAGTTTCAGGATCTTGGTATGGGGCCGTAAAATGAGTTAGGAATTCAGCTTCTTTTTCAGTGAAGAGGATCCTAAGCATCTTCAATACTTCTTTGGTTCTTGGGACTCTTATAGGCCATGAGCTAATCTTCTCCCTCAATTTCTCATAAATATCAGCTTCAGTCATAGTCTTCACTTCAGAAAGAAATGTATTTAATGCATACAGTCTTATTTACGTTTTCTTCATGCCTCTCTCGCGCGTGCTATGGCGTAGAGTTGGAACGTGGGGGAAACTCACATGGGAGCAAACTCATAGGTTATGAAGTGTTCAGGTTCCCTTCTTACAGTTGTGAGGCGAACCTTCATTTTCGGCTTTATTTTTCTCGGGTCATCTATCTGTAACCAGGCTAAGACTCTCACACCTTCCTTCATTTGGGCAATACCTACAATGTAGTTATCGTAATGAGCGAACGTTGAGGGTTTTACAGTGATCATGGTGCACGTTAAAAGTTCTCCTTCACCACTTAGCGGAATCCATTCCATGTCTGATTCCAGACATTTTGGACAGTCGGCTTGCGGTGGGAAGAACTTTTCATCACATTTTCTACATCGAGTCATGTAGACTTTTCCCTCTTTTAGTCCTTCAAAGAACGTTTGGATCTTGGCTGTGCCGAAATGGTATCTCAAAGACAGCTCTCTGAGGCTAATGTAAAGTGGAAGCTTCGTTTTAGGTTCTTCAATTAGGGGTAAACCCTTTTCTTTAATGCTTTTTTTTGCCAAGTCAGACATTGCGCTTCCTCCTATTTGTGTGGTTTTTCCAAGGAGAGTATTGTGACGTACGCGTAGTGTCCTGTTCCTCCGATGTTGTGGGCTAAAGCCCTGCCTTTTCTAATTGTTGCTTGAGCCTCTCGACCAGCAAGTTCTCGATATTCTTGGCGTAACTGTTTTACCAAACTGTACATCATAGAACATCCGGTTGCGCCTATTGGGTGACCTTTAGCCTTTAAACCTCCATCTATATTGACAGGTATAAGCCCACCATTGTAAGTCTGTTTCTCTCTTATCAGTTTCAATCCTTCTCCTCTCTTGCAGAAACCTAGATCTTCGTAGGCCATAAGTTCAGCAATGGTGAAGCAATCATGCACACACGCAACATCAAAATGTTTAGCAGCATTGTTATAGTCTATTCCAGCCCTCTTGTATGCTTGTCTCGCAGCTTCAACAGCAGATTCTAACCCTGAGTATTCCAGATTCAAAAACATGTCTCTCTTACTTAAGTTCCCTGTTCCGGTTGAAGCACCTATAGCGGATATCCATACTGGTGTATCCGTTATCTTTCTTGCGACGCTTTCACTGGCTAAAATCAAAGCTGCTGAACCGTCTGTCAAAGGGCAACAATCGAAAAGTTTCAGTGGCCAAGCAATATATCTGGACCCCATAACTGTGTCAACGACAATTTTCTTCTTGAATTGAGCCTTAGGATTCATGGACGCGTAAAAATGATTCTTAACAGCTATCTGTGCCAGATCTTCCTCTTTCAAGCCGTGTTTCCACATATATCCCGTGGCATGCAGCGCGTAGTATGCCGGAAACGTCATGCCAAAATTCTCAAATTCCCAGAAATAGTTTCCAGCTCGTCCGATAAGCTCTATCTGAACAGGCCCTGGAGATTCATACATTTTTTCCACGCCTAAAACCAACACCAAGTCAACGTATCCACTTGCCACAAGGTTATACGCTACGGCCACAGCTGCACTGCCTGTTGCACATGCCGCTTCAACTCTCATGCTTCCTTTAGGCAGGGTCCCACAATATTCTGAACAAATAACAGCTGGAAGGGACTCCGCGCTCCATCCACCAGTACATCCAACCACAAGAAACTCCATGTCTTTCGCAGAGAGCTCTGCATCTTTCAGAGCTTCCCTAACAGCCTCCCACGCAAGCTCATCGATTCTCACGTCGTATCTGTTTCCAAACCTGCTATGACCCACTCCCACGATAGCTACGTCACGCAACTCAACCACACCTTAGCAAAATATGTTTTTAATAGTAACAAATTAACACAGTCTTTATTCCTTTCGGTTCATACGTTCAATTCAAAGATAATCCTGTTGTTTGGTCATACACACTATCTTTTTATCTGCCTTTAGGATAATTAACTTCTGGTAGTTTACTGTGAGAACTTCAAGGGAATATCTTGAAAAACTTCATAAGATGCGGAAGAACGTATATATGAACGGACGATTGGTTGAACGTGACAGCCCTGAACTTCTGCCTTCAGTAAAAGTGCTGCAAAAAACCTTTGATCTTGTCGAGAACCCCGGATTCAAGGACTTGATTACTGCAACATCTCATCTAACAGGAGATGTCATCAATCGTTTCACGCATATAAATAGGAGCTCCGATGATCTGCTGAAGAAGCAGAGGATGATAAGAAGAGCTTGTCATCTCACTGGAGGCTGTATTCAACGATGTATGGGGTGTGACGCAATAAACGCTCTTTCCTTCGTCACTTACGAGGTTGATAGGGCTTATGGCACAGACTACCATAAGAGATTTTTGAAATACCTGGAGTATTTCCAGAAGAACGATTTAACCGCTGCAGCTGCTCAGACAGATGCTAAAGGAAATAGAAGTCTCAGGCCGCATGAACAGAAGGATCCTGACTTGTATGTACACGTAGTGGAGAAACGTAAAGATGGAATTGTTGTGAAGGGAGCTAAAAGCTCCATCACTATGGCGGCTGTTGCAGATGAGATTGTCTGTCTGCCAACTAGAGCCATGATGGAAGAAGATGCAGATTACGCTGTTGCCTTTGCAGTTCCAGCTGACAGTGAGAAGGTCAAGCTGATCACACATGTGGCAAATCCTAGACCGCGGAAAGTGTTTAAGGCTCCCATAGCTGATTTTGGATTCGCGGATTCCTTCGTTATTTTTGACAATCTTTTTGTTCCTTGGGAAAGAGTGTTTATGTTTGCCGAATGGCCCCTCGCTGCATTGTTGGCCCATGGCTTCGCTCTTTATCATAGACACAGTTACACCGGATGTAAACCTGCAATTACAGATATAGTGACTGGTGCTTCAGCTCTCGTTGCTGAATATCAGGGGATAACTGAAAAATCACATGTAAGATCAAAGCTAGCTCACCTGGCAAGCGTGGCAGAACTTGTGTATTCAGCCGGCATTGCCTCGGCAGTTGAGGGGCAGCAACATGATTCAGGCTCTTTCATTCCAAACACGGTGTATGTTAATGTTGGCAGACGACATGCTGGATTAAACATCTACCATGAGATTGAAATACTCACTGATCTGGCCGGAGGGTTGCCTGCAACTCTCCCCTTTGAAGGGGACTTCGTGAACCCAGAAACTAAGCGATATCTGGAGAAGTACATAATGAGAAAAGAGGGCGTTTCATCTGAGGACGTTCATTTGTGCTTTCGTCTTCTCTCTGATATGCTCTGTTCGTCACTAAGCGGAGTTTCAGCGGTGGCTGGAGTTCATGGAGGAGGTTCACCTATAATGGAGGAAATAATCATTGCTGCTACATACGATTATGACAAAAAGAAAAAGATAGCTAAATACTTAGCAGGGATCAAAGAAAACTAGGCGGTCTGTTGTTTAGATCAGCTCCAGAGTTTATTAGAAGTTTATGAGTCGATTTCTATTGTTCCTTGACTAAGAAGAGTTCTTCCCTCAGCTTTTTATGATCTATCTTAAACGCGTCTGTTTTGGGGATCTCACCCCTAAACTCTACGATCTTGGGAACCTTATAGTGAGCCAGGTTTTCCTCACACCACTTTGTAACTTCTTCCACTGTTAGTTTTCCTCTGTAATCGATTTCCGGCACTACTATTGCTTTAACACGTTCGCCGACGTCTTCGTCAGGGACTCCTATGACAGCTGCTTCTTTGATCTTGGGATGATTGTACAGCACTTCTTCAATTTCATGGGCGAAGACTGAATAGCCCTTGTATTTGATCATGTCCTTGGTTCTTTCAACAAAGTAGAAGTATCCTTCTTCATCCA
Organism: Candidatus Bathyarchaeota archaeon; assembly: GCA_030589055.1. Lineage (GTDB taxonomy): Archaea > Thermoproteota > Bathyarchaeia > Bathyarchaeales > Bathycorpusculaceae > SOJA01. Next base: position 18,947 of record JAUUWK010000002.1, read on the forward strand.
TTCTTGCTATGTCACCTGTTCTAAACCAGACCCTGCCACCTGCTTTGAGAAAGCTCTTCTTGTTGGCTTCAGGTTTCTCCCAGTAACCTCTCATCACTTGTGGAGCACTTGTCACCAGTTCTCCTTCATTGCCAATTGGGAGAAATTGTTTGGTATCAGGATCAATTATAGCAACATGAGTGTTTGGCAATGGGATCCCGAATGATCCTGGTTTGTTTCGGTCGGGTGGGTTTGTATGCGTCACTGCAGTTGTTTCAGTTAAGCCGTAGCCTTCACGTATCTCTTTACCCATAAATCTTTTCCAGTCCTCTCTTACTTCCTTGTGCAGAGTGTCTGCACCACAAAAGATGTATTTCAATCTCTTCCAATTGAATCTCCTAGCTCTCTTTACATTTAGAAAGTATTTGTATAGAGTTGGGACACCATAAAAGAGCGTGACGTTGTGCTGCTCCATTGCTGCAATGATGGCTTCCAAATCTGGCTTAGCGAACAATACTGCTAGCCCTCCATGTATCGCTCCAGTCAACATAATCACAGCCTGGCCATATATGTGATAGAAAGGTAACAATGCTATAGTGCATTCTTTACCGTCTTCTATGTCTGGGAAGAACCGGTACATTTCCTCTTGGATGGCAGCTACATTGTAGTGTGTGAGCATCGCTCCCTTGGGCACTCCTGTTGTTCCCCCAGTGTATGGAAGTGCAGCTAAATCTTCATGAGGATCTATTTTGACTTTCGGTGGCTTTGGCGGGTACTTCTTGATCAAATCTTGGAACTTGAGAATTCCCGGTCTTTGGCGTATTTCCGCAGACAGTGCTTTTCCTTTTGCACGCGAGAAGAATCTTGCCATTTTGGGTAGATACTCTTCGATGCTGGTTATTATTGCATGCTGTAACCCTGTTTCTTCCCAGACTTTTTCAACTTTCTCGTAGAGCAGATCAAGGCAAACGATTCTCTTGCTTTCGCTGTCGTTAAGTTGATACTTGATCTCTCTTGGAGAATAAAGGGGACTCATGGGCGATGCGACCGCTCCTAATCTGAGAATTCCATGATAAGCGATCATGAATTGGGGGCAGTTTGGTAACAGTAATGCAATTCTATCGCCCTTGCGTACACCCAAATCATGTAAAGCAGCTGCAAACCTTAGGGATAACTCATGGATCTCTTGATGTTTCATTTTCTTTCCGTAAAAAACTATTGCGGTCTTGCCACCCCATTTCTTAATTGCCTCGTCAAACATCTCTGGTATAGATTTTTCTGGAATGTCAACGTCCGCTGGGACGTCTTTAGCATACCATTTGAGCCAATGTCTTTTTTCGTATTCAACCAATGCAGATGCAGATTCTTTTTTCATTTCAGATCACAACAAGAACATGTTGACCGGACATAAAAATTTATTCATTATGACAGTGGCGACCTGTGGCTTAAAGTCCCAGATATATTTCCCTGACGTCTCTGTTCTTCATTAATTCCTCCTTGGTTCCTTGGACAGCTATTTTGCCATGTGCAAGAACATAGATTCTTTGGGCAGAAGCGAGAGTTATGGCTACGTCTTGTTCCACCAGCAAGATTGTCACTCCGGAAAGCCAGATGTCCCTTATGCACTCGAGAACTGATTCTTTCAAGATTGGAGCCAATCCTAGCGATGGCTCATCTATAAGAAGCAGTTTGGGCTTTGCCATCAAAGCTCTTCCAATGGCAAGCATCTGTTGTTCACCGCCGCTTAAGGTCTGGGACATTTGATTTGTTCTGTCCTTGAGTATGGGAAACAATTCGTAGACCCGTTCTAGATCCTTCTTGACTCCGTCTTTGTCTTTTCGTAAATAGGCTCCCATCTCCAAGTTCTCAAGGGTGGTCATTTCGGAAAATGGTCTTCGTCTTTCTGGGCAGTGAATGATGCCCGCCTTTGTAACCTGCCACGCCTTAAGTTTGTCTATTCTCCTCCCGTCAAATATTATCGTACCTGAAAGGCTTGGTCTCTCTTTTTTGCCAGGTTCAACCTCCGTTAATACGCCTGATATTGAGCGAAGCAGAGTCGTTTTTCCTGATCCATTTGGTCCGACGATACCAATGAATTCTCCATCTTCAACATTTAGGTTAATGCCATTCAATGCCATGGCGCCGTCATAGTGAACCACCAAATCTTTTACTTCAAGCATGTTGGATTCCTTTTCCCATGTACACTTCTATAACTAACTTGTTGTTTGCGATTTCCTCCGGTTTTCCTTCCGCTATTTTCTCTCCTTGGTGCAGCACAATCACTCTTCTAACTATTTTCATGAGAGCGTATAATTTATGTTCGACTACAAGTATGGCTCGGCTAGGTTCATCTAGATGCATTCTTGTGATGGACTTTGTGAGGAAATCTGTTTCAAGTGGGTTTAGCCCGCCGAATGGTTCATCTAACATCAGTAGATCCGGTTCCGTGGCGAGGGCTTTTGCCATCTCCAACCGCTTTAAGATTCCATGTCCTACATTCTCTGCTGGCTCAAGCATCACCTCGGAGATGCCGACGTCTTCCAGGATGTCTGCAGCTTTCCGTTCCATTGTTTTCAACCACTCGATTTTCTTGGCTCCTCGTGGAGACTTGAGGGCAACCATGACATTTGCGATAACTGGTAGATGGTGGAAGGGTCTGACAACTTGGAATGTCCGAGCGATTCCTTTGTTGACGATTTTATGGGGTGCAAGTCCAACAATGTTTTCACCTTTAAGTATGATTGTGCCGGAGTCCGGTGTGAGGAATCCGCTCAGCAAGTTGAATAGCGTTGTCTTTCCGGCTCCGTTAGGTCCGATTATGCCGATAGTTTCGCCTTCGTCAATGTGGAAACTGACATCTTTGACTGCTGTCAGCCCTCCGAAACGTTTGGTTAAGCCTTTAACTTCAAGTAAATGCATGGTTAACACCTTAAGCGGTCTAATTCCTGTTCTTCTGCTTGTATCTTTTCCAGATTCTAGGTCCTCTCTCATCAAGGTCTCTGGCTTCCTCAAGGTCTTCAAGTCTGTCAGTTGTGTATCTTGCTATGCCTCTTGGCCACTTAATGACGAGGATAACGACGATCGAAGTGAAAATCAGCAGTTTAGCATACTCAAATTCGGTTGGAAGAGTCATCTGCCATTGCTCAAGCAGATTCGGCAACATTTGACCTAGGACGTATTTATCTAGGATACTGTAGATGTAGGCTCCTACTATTGGGCCGTAGATTGTCCCTATTCCTCCTAGAAACGTTATGATGACCGGTATAAAGGAGACGGTAAGCAAGAACACAGATGATTCTGCAAGTCTTAGAAGATGAACGAATAGGCAGCCTGCGAGACTTGCGAACATGCCGCTTATGACGAAAGCCATTAGCTTATGCTTAGTCACGTTGATGCCACAAGCTTGGGAAGCTACCTCGTCGTCGAGAATAGACATGAAGACGATTCCTGTTTTCGAATTCGCAATTTTGTAGATTATGACTGATGATGCAAAAAGCAGGATCAAAGTGAAGTAAAACTCGGCTATAACCTGTTGTCTTATTGGTAGAAAGTGGAAGAAAGAGGGGACTATGATTCCAACTCTGCCGAATATGGGAGTAAGAGGAGCCCATTTCACTATTCTGTACAATATTAGAGGGAAGGCCATGGTTACCAGGGCTAGATAAGGGCCCTTCACTCTCAGGCAAGGGAATCCTATGAGCACACTGAATAGTGAACCTATGAGCATGGCGAGAGGTATTGTTATCCATATTGGAAGTCCATAATACTTGAATATTAAAGCCGAGCTATATCCACCGATGCCTAAGAATAGAGAGTGGCCGAGACTTATTTGTCCCGTGCGGCCTACCAGCAGATCCCAACTGACTGCGAAAATGGCTAGTACATTTGCTGATGTCAGTATGCCCATGTAGTAATCGCTTATCCCTGTTATAGGGACCGCAAGGAGAATTAAGAGAAACAGAAAAACCATTAATCTTGGGGGAATGTCAAAGACGTGGGCAGCGAAGCTTGAATGAGCTCTTCTGAGATAGCTTAACACCAACTATTACTCCTCCATTTCTATTCGCTTTCCAAACAAGCCTTTAGGTCTCAGTAATAGTACCAGCACCATGACGGCAAGGGGAACAACGCTTATTATTTGTCCGCCTTCTGGAACTGAAATGGCGACAGTTTGTTCAGCGTATCCTATGATGAAGGCTCCTACGAGGCTTCCTTTAATGCTGCCCATACCGCCTAAAATAACAATGGAAAAGGATAGGGCTAGAGGATGCAACCACATCCAGGAACCTGCGAACATTTCGAAAGAAGTGGTGATCAATATGCCTGCCACAGCAGCCAACATTGCAGATATTGCCATTGTTAACATATAGAGTCTCTCGGTATTCACTCCCATAAGCATTGCCACTTCACGATCCTGCGATACTGCTCTCATGGCTTTTCCAATTTTTGTCTTTGTAATAAACACTAATAAACTCGCAAAGAGGGCCATCGAAGCCACAAAGGCTAAAATCCTCGAGTATAATACGGGCACACCTAAGATCCTTATGGATGTCATCAAAAAAGAGTCTTCAGGCCATCTGACTGGGGGAAAGGTAACGCCAAACACTAGTATGACTAGCTGCTGAAAAATCAATGCTAAACAAACTGTAACAACCATCACGGCGATTTCGTCACCTACGACAGGATGTATAGTCAATCTATACGTCACACTTCCAATGACTCCCACCAAGATTACGGCGAAAATCAAAGCTAGAATTGAGGATAGAATTGTCCCTGACCCTAAGATGCCAAGAGTTCCTATTATAAAGAACAAGTAAGCTCCTAGCATGTAAAAGGAACCATGCGCTAGATTCACGACACCGGATATTCCGTAAATCAAAGTGAATCCTAAAGCCAGTAATGCGTAAACTCCGCTTTTGATTGTGCCAAATATTATTATTTCTTCTATCAACATCTATCACCAGTATGAATTTTCGCTCTTGATTTAATGTAAGGGGCGATATAAAATATTTTTCTATCATGAATCATAGAGCAAAAGAAAAAAAAGGGAAGGCTATGCTTTCTGGTAGAGCTGCTATGGTAGAGGAAGTGTTATTACTTGTCCGAAGTCCTTTGCTATTGTGGCGATGTCCTTAATGTCAATTTTGTCATTATAGTCTAAGTCAACTTCCTTCTCCCATTTTGGATGGCCGGGGTAGCTTCCAAAGGCTTTGGCGGCTAAGGCAATGTCTCTTATGTCGGTTTTTCCGTCATAGTTTATGTCGCTCTGAAGTGGATACATCCATGGTGGTATTGCCCATCTTTTCGAGTATATCATGTTTACGGGGCTTACTACTTCCTTTCTCTCAGAAAGCCACTGTACGAAGAAGGCTCTTGTGTAGCCTTGGGTCCAGACTGGGCCTGGTTCGTTCGAGACGACGTCGTGGAGAGACGTGAACTTGAATTTGCCGTTGAGGCCTTGTCTCTCATAGGTTGAATTCTCGAAATGTGCTACTAATGCGTCCTTGTTCGTTGATTCGATGTCTTCAAAAGCTTCTGCTAACATGTATAAACCATCATAGGCTCCCCATGCCGTATATATGGGCCATACTCCTGTTTTGGTTACGAAGTTGTCCCAGAAGACGTCTGTCAGGCCTGGGATAATGGGTGTTCCTGTTCCGGCGAAGTCCAGTATCGTTTCATATTCGCATGCGCCACCAGTGGTTGACCAGTGAGTTTGCATCTGCGCCAATACGTTGATGCCAACTGGCATGGCTTTAATATCCATGGCTCTCCATTGTGCGATAAATGGTACACCTGAGACTCCTGAGAATATGTGAATAAGAAGTCTAGCCCCACTGTTATTTACACCGGTCAGCCATGGTGTACAATCGGTCGTACCGTCGGGGATCTTGCCTGCATAGGTGACGTTTACATAAGGTCCCAAGATTGAAGGATATATTGCCGGATTCGTCAGGTAGGTGTACATAAGGATTGTCCATTCCAGATCTTCTGATACTACAGCAACTTTCACCTGTGGGTATCCCATTCCAAGATCGTGGCCATATAGTGGCAAGAGTTTTGCCGGTATTAAGTAATAAGCAATGGAGCCAGCTATCGTGTAGAAAAGCTGCGTACTGTTCACAGGGTTTATTCTGAACAGGTATTTGTACCTAGCGTAGTTAGCGCCAATAGTGGTACTGATTAACGCGTCGGTGGATGCGCCGTTAATGAAAAACGGTACTCCGTAGTCTGCTGCTACTTCAATTATAGCGGCAGTGCATTCAGTTCTGAATCCTCCTATGACGAAGTCACATGCTTCCTGTCCTGGATCGCACAGCTCAATCATTTCATTTCTTGCAGCTGTTGGATCTGGGACTGGAACCGCATGCTCGTTTCGGAAGACTAGTACAATTTCATAGTCACCGCCAGGTAATTGAACGCCGCCTGCAGCGTTGATCTCGTCCCTTGCCATTTCAGCTGCTTCCTTCATTCCAGCGTTTGACCAATGTGGTAAACCTACAGGACCGATTATCCCTATCTTTATTTGCCCGTCGAAACCTTTTGTTGGAAGTATACTAAACATTGTGCCAATCAGAAGCAAACCAACTA
>JAUUWK010000062.1 GCA_030589055.1 Candidatus Bathyarchaeota archaeon
ACGACCAAACAATTGAGATTACAGGCACAACAGTGATACCAGAGGCTCCATGAATGATACTTTTGCCCTTGTTGATTACGATCTCCTTAATTGCAGTTGCTTCAACCAAGAACAAACTACTTAAAAACTAACCTCCCTTCATCTTTTTTGAGAAAATATGCCAAAAAAATTCTATTAAAACAACAGCAAAACATCACGGAAGAGACTGAGGAACAAACATCACAGGTACTCTGAGTAAATCTCACTAAAGATTGGAGTCCACAGAACTTTGAAGTCTCATCAAAATATTCCGAAGCCTGTTGAGGGTATGTCACCTTTTATCGCTGTTCCTGTCGCTCCGTCTATCAGTAACTGGTAAATTTTACCCTTATACTCGTATTTCACAAACCAAACGGGAGCATGCAAGTAAACTATCTGATCTATTTTCACTTCATTTTCCATCTTAATGATTCTGTCAACATCTTGCTTAACCAAATAACGATGGTGCCCCTCGACTTGTTGGCTTGCAAGCTCTACTGCTTCATTCTTGTCGATTTCACTGTTCAGAACTTTCGCGAAGCTTTCAATTTGTCTGAAGTCATAGGGAATTTTACCTTGTAATGGCACATCATACTCCCTTGTTGGAAACTCCGTTGCTTTTCTTGCCAGAACAAGCCAATTGTACTTCTTCTCGATCTTTCCTTCCTTAACAACTGGTGGAGTTATGCGCTCAAAAATCCCTTTATAATCACTTTCAGCTTCCACTGATATAACCCAGAAAGGCAAGTACATCAACGTTTTCTCCATAACCTTCGATTTTTTCGCGAGATCACGAGGCTTCAGAAAGCCCCCACGCATCCAGCTTCTAATAACCTCTTGAATTTTTGTTAGATCATACTTATTCTTCAGCATAGAATGCTCAAAAGTGAAAGCCTTCCCAGTTTCTATCACAACCGTGTAGCCACAATATTTGCATGTTGAAATTATTTCGCCGGGTTCAAAAGATATAGGTGCACCGCAATGGGAACAGTTTATTTCTTTAACTATGGACACGCGTTTCACGACTTCTACTTCTTCCTCTTCGCTATTTCATTTGCCACGACAACGCCTGACGCTGAAGATTGAACCAGCCCCCTTGTGACCCCGGCTCCATCACCAATAGTGAACAAGTTGCGGATTTTGGTTTCTAAACCGTTGCTTAACTGTAGTCTTGAGGAGTAAAATTTTACCTCGATGCCATATAGAAGCGTGTCTCCTGAATGAATGCCAGGGGAGATTTTGTCTAAGGCTTGAAGCATCTCCCTAATATCCACAAGATAACGGTATGGCAAAACGAAGCTTAAGTCGCCTGGTATGGCATTTTTCAACGTTGGGGTAACCACACTTCGGGCAATTCTCTCAGATGTTGACCGCCTTCCAGAATTCAAATCGCCTAAACGTTGTATCATTACGCCTCCGCTGAGAAGGTTTGAAAGCCTAGCAAGATATTTCCCGTAGGCTATGGGTTCCTTAAATGGTGCAGTGAAGGATGTGCTTACCAAGATAGCGAAGTTCGTATTTTTCGTCCTTCTCTCCGCGTAACTTTGTCCATTAACGGTTAAGACCCCGTTATAAGATTCTGATATGACCTCACCGTATGGTGCAACACAAAATGTACGGACTTGGTCGTCAAAAAACTTTGAATAGCAAACAAATTTGGGTTCATAAAGAACGCTTGTCAAGTCTTCCATGACAGCAGCCAAAACTTCAACCCTTATTCCAACATCCACGGGGTTGTTAAACGTCTTTAAGCCTAAGGCTTGAGCCTCTGCTTGAAGCCATTCCGCTCCGCTTCTTCCAGGTGCAACGATAACGTATTTTCCGAAGAATTTTTCGTCATCAACTGTTTCAACACCTTCAACAACGTTATTTTTTATTATGAGTCCTTTAACGTCTTTTCTAAGTCTAACTTCAACCTTATCGTTTAGTTTTTGACGCATCTTACGAAGAGTTTTAGCACATCTCTCGGTGCCCATATGCCGAATTCTTTGTCGGATAAGCTTCAACCCTGTTAACGAAGCCTTTCTCTCAATTTCCTCCACCTTCTCAATTTCTTCTCCGTAAACGTGTTCAGTGGCACCGAATCTTAGATAAACACTATCGACATAAGCGATGAGCCTGTCCAGCTCACGTTCTGACACATACTGACTCAGCCAACCACCAACCTCAGTGGACAGCGTAAGCTTACCGTCGCTGAAGGCTCCTGCTCCACCCCACCCAGACAACAGCAAGCATGGTTCACAATGTACACATTCGAACCCGCGGCTTGCAGGACATTTACGTTCATTTATATCTGGTCCTTTGTCAAGCATTAAAATATTGAGATCGGTTTTTTCTGCAAGCTCAAGGGCTGAAAATATCCCTGCTGGGCCTGCTCCAACGATTATAACGTCATACTTCAAAGGCTTATCTCCTGAAACCCAAAAATACATGTAACAACTAGAATATATTTTTTAGCGAGCAAATTAATGTTGAAAATCCTACGGGTCAAGAACATTGATTCCTTTTTAGGTAGCCTTCTCACTCGCGAGCATAGGGTATTAAGCAGAGAAACTTTACAGTTTTTTGGCTGTTATTTTTGAACTGATGTTTCTCGTCTGACGGGATGAAGATGACATCGCCAGGTTCAAACTTTCTTTCTGTTTCCTCACCAACCAGAATGCCTTCACCTTCTAGAATGAAGACCTCATGTTCCCAAGGGTGACTGTGGAAAGGACTGCAACCTTCGGATTCCATTTCGAAGATTCTCATTGCAAAGTTTTCAGCTCCCATCTCCTTCGTGATAAGCCATCTCACACTTAGTTTTGAAGTTCCTTCTCCTGCATCTTGGACATCAACATCCTGATAATGTAAGATTTCCACTTTATTCACCTCTCAAACTATTAAGGACTCAACCATTATTAAGCTTCTTCAGCTAAATAAACTGACAATTTACTGGATTTTTCAGTAGAAAACTTGGTTTTATTTTATGTGTTGATTCGGGACCACTTGAAATTGCTTTGGAATATCTTCGAGAGATATTGGAATAGGACAAACGCATAAAGAAAAAAGGGAGATTAAGGAACCATTTTGACAACTTCGAGGTACAGCAAGTCCTGTATATTCGGCATTTCCTGCAATTCCGCGTCAAAAAGACGTGGTTTGAAAGTTGGCACAATCGTAGGCTCGAAGACTATCGTAGGCGGGTTATTCTGGAAGAATTCCAGCGATTTTCCAGGCGTTTTGATGGCAAAAACTATTCTGCCTAGAGTTCCACTGCCATTTACTGGTGGGGCATCTGCTTGTAGCGAGTCGGCAACTAGTAAGTCGTCGCTTAAGTGTTGCGGTTCTTCCCCTGGGTCTCCCTTAAGCACGAAAGTATCTGTCGAGTTCATCCCGTAGATGTCCATTAGGCTCTGATTAAATAATGAATTCGTTACTTCCTTTTTAGTGAAGTTACGGAATTCAAGTATCTCTGCGTCGTAGTTGATTCTTGCGTCCCAAGCGTAGAGATTAGTGACGTTTCGAATTTTTAGATCTACAACAAGCATTCCATAGTATTGAGGTTTTGGTGGTTCTGGCGGCATTTGCAGCGGTGGAGGAGCGGAGTAGATGGCATATGCGAGCGCACTTATTGGTAGGCTTACGCACAGGATCAATGTCAACAACAGTATTCTCTTCTTTTGATCGAACGTAAACAATTTGCTTATCTCTCCTTTCATATAGAACGGGGGAGGAGAACCGTTGAGCCGGTAATCCTTATCCTTAATGATTATCCCAGATTGGCGAAGTTCTTTTAATCGCAGGCTAAGTGTTTTACGAGGGAGTCTGGTTACATGGAGAAGATCGGTAAAAGTTTTATGGCCCTTCTTTAGCTCCGACACTATCAAATGGAAGTCCATTTTCCTTCTGGATTCGAGATTAATCGACGTCCCACAGTTTGGACAACGTATTTGAGGAGCCACTCTTTCCCCCTGTAATTAGTTGGGCAAAATCCCTTATTTAAAGGTAAGTGTAAAAGAAACTTGAAGATAAATGCTCGAAAGGCACAACAAGGTGAAACGTCAAGCGTCACTATAAATCCAATGTGAGACCTTCGTGAGTTCTGGTCCTGAAGTGTAATAAACACTTCTGGAAACCTTGATCTACGCATTAACTTTTTGCTCAAAAGACTACTCACATGTGAATTGAAACTGTTTCTGATGTTCGTGAAACAATACTCCTGCTTTGAGAAGATCGAGATTCCGTGCAGAGACTCAGGCGAAAATCAAACTTGTTTTCATTCCAAATTTAAATAATTATCTGACGGTTGACCTAGCTGATAAACAAAAGCTTATTTTGCTCTGCTTCTACTATTTCTTATGAAGCTTTTAGACAAGTTATTCAATGGGTGATTTGAATTGCATGATCTCCAGGTCAACGGCAATAAATCTGTGAGATTTTTGTGTATATACTTGCTGCTGTGTCTGGTATCACCTCTATTTCAAATCCCTCCTTCGGCAAAGGCGTACAATGATACGGTTATAACCATTTTGAAGGTTGCCCCATCTCAACTCGTTGTTGAAGAAGAAGGAGATCCTCTGCCTTTAGTGAACGTGACTATTGAAAAGATTGAAGATTTGTATGCTTGGCAGATAAGAGTGTACTTCGACGAAACAGTGGTAAACATAACAAAGGACCATGTTTGGTATCCGGAAAATCACGTGTTCTCAAACAATCTGTTCCTTAATATTACTCCGAGTGTTTCCTTTGATTCACATGGATTCTACGTGCTTTTCGGGTCAACACTTGTAGGAGAAGAGCAGTGTTTCAGTGGTTCCGGGATGTTATGCCAACTGAACTTCACAGGAATTGCCTCAGGTATTTCGACTTTGAACTTTCGGGAGGAGGACACGTATCTTTTGGATTCCAATCTTGGGAGCATATTGACAGAAGTTGTCGATCATAGACAAACTGGCTTTTTAACGTTAGAACCTGACAAGGCCTCACTCTTTATATATGAGGTGCAGTACGGCGTGACTCTGAGCGGTGTTCTCACACCTCAAGAAACTAATGCCGGAGTCACATTCTATTACAAAACTTCTAATTCCCCGTGGCTGAGAATCGATGAGGTGACAACAGACTCCAAAGGAACATATTCTTACCTGTGGAAACCGCCTGGAGCTGGCGCTTACAAGCTTGTTGCTAAGTGGTGTGGAGATGAAGAAATAGGTCCAGTAGTAAGCGCAATTGAAACAGTTTCAGTTCTTGAGCCCCCTCCATCGAGATTGCCTTACCTGATAGTGGTTCTGTGGATAGGTGTTCTGATATTCATCGCTTACATGGTTACCAAGGAAAAAACTTCCGAGACATCAGACTCGATCACGACATCTCGTTCTCTTCCTTCAATTTCAACTTGGGTTACACACTCACAGCTAACCATATTTGAAAGACCGAAAGAGGTTGAGACTTTGAATGAGCAAGGTAATGGATATGAGGTCAAAAGGAGGGGGCTGATATTCTTCAGGAAAGACATGTGATCTGACCTGAAATTTAGTCTTTATCGCCTCTAGCACATTTCAGCAGACGTATCTCCGAAACTTCCCTTCTTTGTTTGTGTTCTGTTCATGCACGCTTCGCGCGCGACTTCCCCTAAAACCCTTATAGATGGGCAGAAGTCGATTACCTATATCAAAAATTCACACGTGATTTTTTCTAGATTTTAATCAAGTAGTTCTTGTCCTGTGAAAGAAACAAGCATCAGAGATGGGAATACGGAATATATAGCATCTTAACCATATAGAAAATGGAATACTGGATTGATGCATGATGCACAAGAGAGGCACACACAAGACATGGCGAAAAGAGAAGCCGATTCTAGGCTACAAGAGAGCAAGAAAACTAGTAGAGAAAACCGTTAAGGACAGCGTTCGTCACATGAAAATGGTAAGACGATTAGACAACATAATTATAGAGTCAATATATACTGATTCATGGGGAGAAATAGCCATATATACCATCAAAGGATACATTGAAGCGCAAGTAAAAACAGGATTTTTCTCGACAAAACAAGGCAAAAAAGTCTTCACTGCGACAGCCAAAGCGAAAACCGGGGAAATGCTGGTAATCAATTGGGAACCTGGTGTTATAAACTAATCGACGGTAAAGGACATACATGAAGTCTAAAAAGACTTTGTGAATCGACTTGTGCTGCGAGGGTGTTACAATCTTTTTCGTTTTATTAGCTTAGGGATACAGAGTTTTCAAGTTCTTGACATTGGTGCTTTAGTTCCGAGAGTTCATTCTTTAACGTTTGTATCCGGCGGTCCATAATTTCGATTTTTTCTTCGGCTTTGAGTTGTAGTTTTTCTTTTAAGGCCAACAAGCTTCGCTTCTCTTCCATCAAAGAAATTTCTTCCTTTTCTAACCCTCGTAAAACTAGTAAGGGTTCTTCTCCATTATTACTTTGTTCTTCAACTATTTTTTTCTTAAATATGCTTACTATATTCTCAACCTCCTGTTTCAACATGAGGTGTATTGTCTCGTAATAAATAATACTTTATTCCTCAAAACGATATAATCAGACTTCCGAATCAGAATTGTCGAAACCACTCTAGCGTGCTTCTTGACATTAAAAGTCGAGAGGACGAACCACGGATAGACAGAAGATATGTCCCACGAAG
>JAUUWK010000042.1 GCA_030589055.1 Candidatus Bathyarchaeota archaeon
CAAGGCTTCTGCTTTCAACATTTAAAACGCCTAAGACCTCTTTTCCCAATTTGATAGGCACAGCAAGCTCGGAAAGCATGGATGGTTTACCTAAGACATATGCCTTTTCCTTCCTAACGTCTGGAACGGAAATTGGTTTGCTTGTACTTGCTGCCTTAATAGTTACACCTTTTTCTCCATCTAATGGTAAACTTAGAGAGAGACTATTTGAGTATCCAAGCTGAGATACTAGCTGAAGCGTTTTTCCATGTACCATAAGAATGGAGGCATATTCAAACCCTAATGTTTTCTTCATAGCCTTTAACATAACTTTGTGAACCTCTTCCAGGTTCCGTGCCATGTTCAAGCTCTGACCATACTTGTTTAGTGCAGAAAGTCTCTCTTCAAAACGTTTCCTTTCCTTTACCATCCTTTTACGTTCGGTAATGTCGAGTAGCTCGTGCGCGCGCAACACATGTTCTTTGTTGGTGCAAACTCCATTAATCATCATCTACGTCTCCCTCTTCAGCAGCAAGCGTTTCTCTACGTTATTTACGTATTCTAAAAAGTTCCATTCTTCCGTTTCTTCCAGTTCCAATCCCAACTTTTTGTAAAATCGCTCCGCAATAAGCTTTTCAAGGTAAGAGGCCCCAGGTCCGAAAATCTTTTCCAAGGCTTTCGAAAACTCTGTCAAGTTTGCCGGAATGTTATCTTTACCTATTCCAAAAGAGCTCTCCAAATGAAAGAATATTGCCCGCTTAGGCGAATCCCCTAAAGAAGAGAAGCCTTCTTCAACGGCTTCTAAAAGGACTTTTCTGAGGTTATTTTTAGGCAAATAAGTCCCTCGAGGGCTTAGTAGTGAAGTTTTAGAAATGAATTTATGAAACTTTGATAAAGCCTTTGTGAACTTTAAATATGTGTTTTCAAAAAACCTATTTTTGCAGCAATGCTTGACTTCTTTTTCTTCCTTTCAGAAAGCTGCGTTTTGCAGCTGCAACATATTCGGCAAACATAAGCCTTTCACTTCTGCGCCATTCGAGAGGCCGCCCGACTCTTTCATACAACTCCTTCATTATCAGGATTTCAAGGAATTGAGCTCCTACCCCAAAGATCTTCTCAAGTCCCTCTGCAAAATCTTCAACACGTTGAGGAATTTCATCTCTTTCGATTTCAAATTTGTTTTCAAGGTGAAAATAAATTGATTGCTTAGCAGAGTCTCCAAGCGAAGCTAGAGCTTCATCTACAGCTTCAAGTAAAAGCTTCTCAAAGGCTTTATTTGCCAACTTTGAACTCCTCTACACTTGATCTGAGAGGCATACCGGATATTCTATGAACTCCTATCGGTTTTTAAGTTTAACTACTAGTTACGTCGATTCTGAGTTGACACCCGAATCAGAACATGAAATAACCTCAAGCACACACTTCAAACCAAAGATCAGATCAACCCCACAGAGACAAACCACCAGATCCCCATACCCACAACAGCATACAAACACAGCCACTGGATCCTCATATACCTAAAAATAACAGACAGCACCTTCACCGAAATCAACAACATACGCTTCCACAGCGACGGCACCATAAACTAGAACTATGGAACAAAACGCGCGCGCTGAGCTAAGCCTTATATGAACAGGTGTTCATGGCTTACGAAAGAGTGGAGTTTATGGGATTAGGGGACGCTCTTGGGCGGTTCAAGGAGTTTCTTTGGCGGGAGTTCTCGTTCATTAGTGGTAACTATCGAATTCTCGTCATGAGTTGGATGATAATGGACATTGCCATGGAAATGCCCCAATCTAACTTTCAGTTTTACGTTGAAGCCTTGGGAGGACCGCCTGTGGCCTTGGGACTTATAGGTCTTGGCAACTTTCTTGCCATGGCGGCTGTAGCCCTTCCTGGCGGTTATCTTGCAGATAGATATGGTAGGCGCTGGCTTATTACGACTATGACTTTTGGGATGGCCTTATCATTCCTGTTTTTTGCGTTTGCTCCGACGTGGCACTTTGTTTTGTTAGGGGCAATCGTGAGCAGCCTCTGTCTAATCTATCAGCCAGCGTTGTTTGCAATGGTTCAAGATTCGTTGCCGCCGGAGCGCAGAGGCATGGGTTCTTCAATCATTATGCTTATTCACGGCACCTTTAACACTCCAGGTCCTGTAATTGCTATTTTTCTTTTCGCGTCCTTTGGAAAGGTTACGGGCATGAGGATCATCTACTTGCTGATGACTGGGCTTTTCCTTGCTGCAGCAGTGTTGCGGCTTAGGTTGAAGGAGACGATGACGAATGGTGAACCCCTTCGCTTCAGCTATTTCATATCTTCGTATCCGAAGGCCATCAAGGAAAGCGTTGGTGTCTGGAAGGTGGTGCCCAGAACAGTTTTGTGGTTGTTTTCGATGAGAACGCTGGTAATGTTCGGTATGGCGCTCACTAATGTGATCAACGCGCTTTACGCCAGGGATGTGCTTGGGATACCGGAGGAACAGTGGTATTTCGTCTTCATTCCACTTTTGCTGACTATGATCGTGGCTTCTCTGCCAATCGGCAAGCTAGTTGACAAGGTTGGTAGAAAGATTCCGATAGTTCTCGGCTTGGGTGTACTCGCTGTGGCTACGGTTGTTTTTGCCTTCGGTGACTTCGTAATGATTATGATTTCGATGTCCTTGTTTGGAATGGCTCAGATGCTGGTGATGTCAGGGGCAATGGCACTTTCAACGGATCTTATACAACCGGCGAACAGAGGAAAGGTAGTTGGATTCAACAATTTCATTGGTTACATCATCATGGGCTTCGGCATGTTGCTGGGCAGTTACCTCTACGAAAACTTCATTCCCCAATCCCCCTTCATCGTAAACCTCGGAGTCACCTTTGCAGCATTCCTAATAGTCCTGTTTTTCATACACGAACCAAAAAGACGAGTAGGTGTAATCGCTCCAGCATAGAACTTTGAGTTTGAAGCTTGAAAGCTAAGTTTTTCTAAAGCACATCTTGATTTTACACAGCGCGCGCTCGATGGCCTTGTTTTCCGTAGCTGACGCTTGGAACCTGTTTCGAGAGGCCGGCAGAAACATCTTCACTCATTTCCATCCTTAACCTCAGTTGTTACTTTGTCGATGAGACTCTCCGATCTACGCTCTTGTTTATCAAACCAGACGATTATGGCGTGAAGACTACTCCTCATAAGAATTAGCTTCCGTTGCAATAAAGACACCTCGTTTTAACGTCTAGGCCAACAAGCCGACTGAATGCTCCAATCCAGAGTTAAGGCTCCCCATGCACAAACAAAACCTCGTGCAACAATTCCAGCAAAACTAGTTCATAACAGCAAGATTGTGCAGAGCGCGCGAACCCCGCCTACACAAGATATTGTTTATTATTTCGAAAAATTGACCTTTAATCAGGATTTTAATTTCATAACCTTTTTGGAATCGGAAACAGAATAAGGTTTGGTCTGAAATTTGACGAAAAAAGAGTTTGTCTACTGGAAAATTGAAGCTGTCACCATAATTTTCATAGTCATTTGCATTTCCATCTCTTTCTATCTAGTCTTTCTTTCCTTCCAAATACTCGATGAACTGTTGAGAAAACAACTCGTAACTTTTGCTGCTTCTTTCCTCATAACCGGAATAGCCATTTTTGCAGCTTTGACAGTTTACTTAGGAATAAAAATAGCATTCAAAGGACAGAAAATATAATGGGGAAAAAGGAAGACGAACACTAGAAAGCTACGATTCAGCATACTCGATAACCTTCGAACACTCCTGCTTTCAGAAAGCAACAAGTTCACCACTAGTCCCATCAGAAGCGTTGATTTTACCATCTTGGCTCCACGATTCCCCGGGGACAGCCAACGAACGCTTACAGGTTTCCCAACTAGCCTAAACCAGAGTCAGGTGCTTATTAGGCATGCATAGATGCAAAGTATGCCAAATGACAGAGACAATGAGAATTCTGAATCCATGTCAAAAACAAAAAAGAAAGGGGGATTAGAGTGCAGAGGATTTTAGTTTTTCTTCACTGACGCTATAAAGTCGTCTATGGAGATTGCTGCCATACTCAAGATTTTGATAGTTCCTCTGAAGCCAAGCTCGATAGATACCCTTGCAATGGTCTCGTTGTTCGGAGCCTCCACGATATTCACAAAGTCGTAGGGTCCCAAAACAGCATATTGATGAATCACTCGAACACCAAAGGCTTCAAGCTCCCGGTTGACTTCCTTAATCCTTTCAGGCTTTGCTTTAACGGTTTTCCAGCCTTCATCCGTCAAGTTAGACAACAGAATATAGTAGGGCATATAGACACCAAGCAATAACTATTAGCATTATCCGAATTTCAACTTTTCGACTTCAGGACAGTAGCAAGAGAAAAGAACGCAAAGAAACCGCTTTCATCAAGAAAATATTTTTCCTTATGAATGTGTTGAGTGAGACCTATTCTCTATTTTTCGCCCTTGACTATGGCTCTTGAAATGATTTCGACTTCTGGTGTTTTCTTGATTTTCTCAGGTTTCCTAAAAAGTTCCTTCAAGTACGTAGTGTATCTATAGAAGAGTTCCTCAAATTCTTCTTTCTCCATTCCGCCTAGTAAAGAGCATTTAAGGTTTCGTTTTTCAAGTTTTCGCCAAAGGTTCAGTCTCGCTTTTATGTGTTCTTGAATCTCTCTAGTATTATGTCGTTGGTCGCAGAGAAGAAGCGTGGAAAGATATCCGCTTAACGTGATATCTTTCAACCCAGCTTTGAGGAATAACTCTGGAAGTTTCAAGTGAATGTTTTCTATAAATTTTGACATGCCAAGTTCTTCGCGCCATTCCTTGTTTATTGCGGTTCCAAAGGCTTTTCTAAACTTTCCATATAGTTCGTTTAGTCTCCCATTTGGATAGTACGTTCCTCCTCCAGAAGCAGGTTCGATAGCAACTACGCGCGCGAAAAAAGCTATTTGATAAACTAGGCTTCAAACCCTGGAGCCACTTCCCTGTAAAAAGATGTTAAATGGCTTATTCTACCAGTTGCCCACAATGAAAACCTTTGTTTTTTTAATCCAATCTTTTGCCGAAACGGTGAGTTTTCTTCCATAATGGTTGCGGATACAGTTGGTGCTCCCATCTACTCAAACTTCTTCACATTTCCCTATACCGTTTGCATAAATGGCAGAGCCACACAGGAATATTGTAGGTTAGTTGAACAGTTTAGCAGAAACGTTTATTAAGACTTCAGATATCATAAGAATTCGCGATGGCATATGAAAAAAACTCTGGGAATTAATTTAAGTAGAAATAGGGAACATCCAAAATTGATAGTTTACTCTTTCATGCACGACTTTCTGATTCGTGGAAGACTAATTTAAGAAGTAAGCGCCATTGGCTCTTCTTTTTGTTCACAGTTCATTAAAATGTTCAAAACACTCTCATGAATTACGTTTTCTCCCACGCTTACTGTCTGTAGGTGAAATCAGGCAGAATTACGCCTTTTTTTGGACTAGAAAGAAGCTTAACTTGGATGTTGCATGACGTAACGAGGAGTTTAAGTTTTGGTTGATAGAGATCCCATTGATAGATGTGAGCTCTACTGCGGTGCTTGTGGAATCTACGGAATCTGCAAAGACGCCGAAGAGTCTTTAGAAAGGCTTCCGAGGCACTTTGATGTGCAACAGAAAAAGCGAGATGCCAAGGTTTCATGGTTTTAGCCCACACTGCTGAGGATACGACAGCAAAATTGCGAATTGTTTAAGAGATTAAAACTTAGAGTTTGTTGTCAAGGTAGCGAATACGAAAATGCAATATTTGGGGAAAATCGAGAAATTAGAAGGCTTAATCAGAAGTGAGTGGACTTGAGGGTAACCCTTGAAAGAATCCAAGAAAAGCGTAGTAGAAGAATGGTTGCGTGAAAGCAATGAAAAATGCGAATGTCAATCATGATGAAAGCTCTTATCCATTGGTGCAACAAAATAGGGACATGCATTAATGGATACTAGTGAAGTAAACAATCTTCGCAGCGACTTTGAAAGCCTTTGTAAAAGCAATTTCGGGGAAAGAGAGATTGCAAGTAACGCTTTCTCCCAATGCAAAAAAGCCTAGATCTATCCTGTAGCTCCAAAGTTAGTCATTTCTCAAAAATGCTTATGATACAGATTCTTCTGTGAAGAACGTCTTAACCGTAAGACCTTCTAGCGTTTTGGTTTCTACCTTTAAAATATAAAAAAAAGTAAAAACACATGTTTTGGGTAAAGGCATATATCTATCGGTGTGACTAAAAACCTTCATAAATTATGTATCTAAGGCGAAAGTGATGACGCTTATCGACGAGATAAATAGGCTCAAAAGGGAGAAGAACGCAATAATTCTGGCCCACAATTATCAACGGCCAGAGATTCAAGATATTGCAGATTACGTTGGGGACAGCATAGAACTAAGTAGAAGAGCCATGGAAGAAAAAGAGGCAAAAATCATACTTTTTTCAGCCGTAGACTTCATGGCAGAATCAGCAGCAGTTCTGAACCCAGACAGGAAAGTTTTGTTGCCAACCCTTGGCGCCCGTTGTCCCATGGCTCAGATGCTGACCGTTGATCAGATTAAAAGGTGGAAGGTGCTTTATCCACTTGTGCCCGTGGTTTTATATGTGAACACTTTAGCTTCAGCTAAAGCCTACTGTGACATATGCTGTACCTCGGCGAATGCGGTAGAAATCGTGAATTCTATGAAGGCTGAAACCGTGCTTTTCGGACCAGATCACAACCTCGCCGAGTACGTAAGCAGGAAGACAGGAAAAACCATCATTCCTGTTCCTGAACGAGGTTTCTGCCCAACTCACATGCTTTTCCAGCCTGAAGACGTGCGAATACTGAAAATGGAGTATCCAGACGCTATTGCTATGGTTCATCCTGAATGCACTGTTGAAATGCAGAACATGGCTGATTTTATTGGAAGCACCTCGCAAATGTGCAGATACGTAAGGAAAAGCGATGCCAAAACGTTTATTGTTGCTACTGAGGAGGGAATTATACATCGCTTGAAGAAGGAGAACCCTGGAAAACAATTTATTCTAGCCTATGAGGATGCTGTCTGTCCAAACATGAAGTTAAACACTCTTGAAAGGCTTTATACGTCCTTGAAAGAAGAGAAATATGTCATTACTGTTCCTGAGCCCGTAGCGAAAAGAGCCCGGAAAGCGCTAGAAAAAATGTTTGAGCTAAAAACTAAAGCCTAAACAGAAACAAGCATCGTCTTAAGTATCTTTACTCCCTTTTTCGCAGCTAACTCGTCGCTTAGCTTCCTAATTTCAGCAACATTACCCTTAACGGCTATTGCCTCTAAACAGTCTCTTTCACTCAAGTGAATATGCATAGTTGAGCAGATTAGATTTGCGTAATGATGTTGTACATGGGTAAGTGTGCTTTCAAGTCCCCTAACTTCATGTTCATAAAGCATCATCAAAACTCCTGCATGCACGCCTCTTTCTTCTCGAAGCCATTTTCTCTCAGAAACAAAGAGTCTAACAGCATCCTGAACAGCCTTAGAACGGCTTTCATATCCCATTTTTCGAATTACGTCATCGAAATTTCTTAGCAGGGCTGGTGGAAAGGTTACACCTACTCTTACGATTTTTGTCATGTTACTCACGGATTATATTCAAAGAGTTCAGTCATAAAGTTTTTATGCAAAGAAGAAGTATTACCTTTCTCCAGGAAAGTATTACTGGGGAAACAAATGAGTAAACAAAAGTACTTCAAAGCCGTAGATGTCGCTTTGATCAGCGTCTTCTGTGCGTTATGGCCTGCGCTTAACCTAACATTAGGACCATTAGGTTTCGCTTTGTTAAGGCTTCCAATATTCTGCGACTTTGCAGTCTATTTCACACTTTTGCTCGCCACTTGGGCGACTGGCAAGTTCGGAACGACTTCTATAGTCGGCATCATAGGTTCAATAATAGCTTATTTTATCAGAGCTTCACCTCATATAATTGGCTTTGCTGCTTCTGCAGTAATCTTTGACATACTAATGTCAGCAAACCATCACAAACTTCACGCAAAAGCCTACAACATGGCTGTAGCAGCTTTAGTAACTGTCATATCTGCCTATTTCGCAGGAGTAGTCATCGGCGTCTTCTTCATGAACAAACCATTAGACTGGACAACGCTACGGTGGGCACTAACCTTCTGGGGCGGATGGCATCTAATAGGTGGGATAATGAGCATAGCAATAACCTT
>JAUUWK010000055.1 GCA_030589055.1 Candidatus Bathyarchaeota archaeon
ATTGAGTGTTTCTTAATCGAAGAAAAAATTAGAGCTGAAGTTATCATCCACATCAACACTGGCCCAATCCGTGAAACATGTCTGAGCAAAAACCCCCTGCAACATATTAATCTGGATAATCCGATGACGCTGCTGAACCCACCAAATTGCTAACGGTCGCATCCAAAAAAGCCAGAAAATTCCTTTCTAATTTTTCGTAAACATCCTGCAGGTTCAGTTCTCTAACAAAAAGTCCTCCCAAACCGACTAGGGATAGAAGCTGCCCGAACATGTACAATGATTCTCGAAGTCTCCTGCATTCAACTTCAACTGAAAAATCTGCTGGTTCTCCCTCAACTTTCACATTCACTGTTAAGCGATTTTCATCGACCATTTTTGTGGCTGAAAATATCACTCCACTGTCAAATTCTTCACTATAAATTTTAAACTGTTCCCGTTCGAAAAAACCCTCTATTTCACGGCGCAGCAGACGTAAGCTAACATTTTTCTCGAGCCATCGTATTTTCAAGACTTATCAGTTTAAGAGGTTGCGTAAGTAGGCTTAAAAACCTTTATCTCCAATAAACTAGCCGTAACACTCCATCAAATAATGTAGAAATCCATTCGTCAACCGTCAAGCAAAAGCTTTTATAGATTCCATTGTTCCTTTAAAACAGAAAGTCCATTTGGTGAAAGTTGTTGGCAATGCTTGAGATCAAAAACTTGTCCACCTATTATAAGGTTCTCAGGGGATATGTCAAAGCCGTAGAAAGCGTAAGCTTTTCAGTTGAAGAAGGAGAATCGCTTGGTTTAGCTGGTGAATCAGGATGTGGAAAAACTACGATCGCATTATCTGTAACTCGCCTGCTTCCCGTTGGAGGGCAGATTGTTGGCGGAAAAATCCTCTTCGAAAATCTTGACTTGACGAAGCTTGATGATTACGAGATAAGGAGAAATATAAGATGGAAAAAGATTTCCATGATTTTTCAAGGAGCAATGAATGCATTTAACCCGGTGTACAGAGTAGTAGATCAGATAACTGAAGCAATAATAGCACACGAGCCGGGCGTTACCAAAGACGAAGCGGAAGAAAGAGGTCAAAAACTGTTTGAATTGGTAGGTTTAGAACCTTCTCGAATATACAATTACCCACATGAGTTCAGCGGTGGAATGAAGCAAAGAGCAATGATCGCGATGGCACTCGCATGCAACCCAAAACTGGTGATAGGCGACGAACCGGGAACCGCCTTAGATGTAATTGTTCAAGCACAAGTCTTGAAGTTGCTGAATGATATAAAGAAGAAATTAGGGCTTTCAATGATATTGATAACGCATGACTTATCTATAATCACAGAGACGTGTGAGAGAGTGGCCATAATGTATGCTGGAAAAATAGTTGAGTTGAGCGACGTTTTTACGTTGTTCACTGAACCATTGCACCCATATAGTCAAGGCTTGATCGGCGTGTTTCCTGATGTTAAAGCACCAAAACAGCGAATGATTTCCATACCTGGCCAGCCTCCCGACTTATTAGACCCACCTTCCGGGTGCAGATTCCATCCCAGATGCAAATATGCTATGCCCATATGCAAGAAGAAAGAGCCTCCATTCGCGGAAAGCAAAAAGAATCATTTGGTGGCTTGCCACCTCATCAAATCCTAAAGGTGTAGGAATATGAATGAACTATTACGCGTAGAAGAACTGAAAAAGTGGTTCCCAGTACGACTTGGCTTCATGGGGACATTGTTTTCAAGAAAATCACTATTCGTGCGAGCTGTTGATGGAATAAGTTTCGATGTTAAAGAACAAGAGATTTTCGGTCTTGTTGGAGAAAGTGGAAGCGGAAAAACCACAACTGGAAGAGCAATACTAAGGCTAACAGAACCTACGGGAGGAAAGGTCTTCTTCAAAGGAAAAGAGGTTTCACACCTTTCAATGAGGCAATTCAAGCCTTTACGCCGCGAAATGCAGATTATATTTCAAGATCCTTACGAGTCATTGAACCCGAAAATGACAGTTTATGACATAATCGCTGAACCCTTAACAGTACAAGGAGCTGTAAGAGACGAACGAGAATTGAATGAAAGAATTTATCAAGCCCTTGAAGATGTACAGCTTACTCCACCTGAAGAATTTCTCCGTCGTTATCCCCACGAGCTGAGTGGAGGCCAAAGACAGAGAGTTGCAACAGGCCGAGCGCTAATTTTACACCCATCCTTTCTAGTAGCAGATGAACCAGTTTCAATGTTAGATGCATCTATCCGCGCTGAAATATTAAACTTAATGTTTGACTTGATGAAAAAATACAACGTGTCATTTCTTTACATCACTCACGACATTGCTCTATCAAGACATATTTGCGACAGAATAGCAGTAATGTATCTTGGCAAGATCGTAGAACTGGGAACAGCTGAAGAGATCGTTTATGAACCACTACATCCTTACACGAACGCATTGATAACTGCAGTGCCAAGAAGTGACCCCAGAGCTAAACGTTCAGAAACCGTGTTAAAAGGCGAGATTCCAAGCCCAATTAACCCCCCTTCAGGCTGCAGGTTCCATACTAGATGTCCTGAATACTTAGGGGAAATCTGCAAGAAAAAGGAGCCCTCCATCATCGATGCAGGAGGCGGACATTTAGTCGCCTGCCATAAGCACTCATGAAATTTTTCACGCAACAAAATCATATCGAATGCTGGAAAAATTCATGACGAAGGATTCAATTAAAGCAACACAAGGCATTTCTATTGGAGTACACTCCGCTGGTTTATCTGAGCAAAAGCTTTTATACGTTCTTACGTTAAAAATGGAGAACGATGTGATGGATGATTGAGAAAACCAAAGCTCGCTAGCTTACCTGTGTTAGTCTTAACAGCGGCTATTATGATCTTAATCAACGCAATAATGATTGCTGGAATTGGAGAACCCATAATACTTCAATCCTACCCAGTTTCCTCAGTGGACATTTTAATGGATCCGAACCAAGGTCCTTGGGGAAGAATAGCGTTCGGAATCCCGATGTTTGTAGAAGGCGTACTCGCATATCTCTGGATAATCATTGCTCTCTTGAATCTGTTGGTAGCCATTAAGCTCTACCTGAACCCTGGAAATCCTGCAACACTCAGCTTCTTAACGGTGATATTTTCCTTTATTAGCATAGTTTTTGGCGGTGGATTCATCATAGGATTCGTTCTTGGAATAATCGGTGGAGTAATGGGGTTACAATCACGAACATCACCAGGAGAATCCTTCCTCGGAAAACTTATCAGAGCCGCAAAATTAGATCAAAAACTGTTTACAACTCTAAAGGAAAGCTCAAACGGTTTAAGAGAAGCCTTAATCACCATAATGTTCATTAGCTTCTTAAGTGGACTTGGATGCAGCATTTATATATCAAACGCTAACGCGATATCAAATTCTAATGCTGAGAGCATCTCCAGAATTCTCTTGCTAGGCGAAACAGCCATTGATTTTTCCATGATTGGAACTGCCATAAATTTCGTCGGCATAGCCGTTTTCAAATGGTTTCTACTCTCCTCAATCATTTACGTAATCGGCAGCAAGCTTTGGGCTCTATCCTCAGAGTTGGATACGATAGCCAAATTAGTGGCTTTCGCCTATGCGCCGGTGGCCTTACAAGTCTTTCTACCGTTCCTGCTAGGAAACGCTCAATTAGTTTCAGGTTTATGGCCAACGCTTATGTTTTATGTAACTAACCTGTGGATGATCATTGCCTTGATTGTCGCGGTCAAACTGTCTTTCGGTTTAACAAACAGCCAAGCCGCAGGACTCACCATTCTTGCTGGAAGCGTTTACTGGATAACAATTTACAAAGTGATGATACCCCTAATTACGATGATATCAACCGATTATTATGGCCAAAAATTCTCTTTCCCAGGCCTCTGGTTTGACATAAATCCTATGGAAATCGTCTTCTTGCTGGCTTCTTGCTCTGTCCTGATAGCATATGCATTAGGAGTTTTCAAAAAGCACTAGCTCTCGGGTTTCTGCTTTTCATCTTTCCTCTTTGAGATAATCCAATCTTTATATCCAGCAACAACGCCCCACACAGCAACTAACGCTATTGTTGCTATCATGTTGTAGGGAAACGGCAACAGCAAAATGAAATATACAACTAACAGTGGAGTCGTAATTATTGCTATAATTGCAACAATTATTATCCAAAGCCACTTCTCTGAGAGTAACGACTTAGACATACATAAAACTATTTGGACCCGCATATTTAACTTTTTATCAACCAAATTAATCACAGCTTAGCGAGTAAACGCCGCGAGTTACATCCAAACTAATTCTGAACAAAAGCCTTTCAAGCTTCCGAATCGAAGAGAACATGCATTTTCGATTCCACCTTATAATATACGCATAGTGTGCGCGCGCTCTGACAAAAGATGATTCTGACGTGAATTTAAGTCTCGCTGATTTTTCTTAGTTGATTGCGATACATCTTCAATATTTCTGCTGAGGTGGTTGCGTCTTCAGCTGATTTGTCAAGCCGGTAGTTGCCTGTAAACCTTGGAAATCTAATGGCTAATCCGCTTCCTTTGCGTATAGTGTCTATCGCGCACACATGAACTGGGCTTAAGGTCATTTCAGCACCTAGAACCTCGATCACGACAACTGGTTCAAACCACACGTCTGCCTTGATTATCGATTTCACTCGTGGATGCTTCTGAGTAATCTTGTGTTTCTGCAACATTTTTGGCAGATTCGCCAGATCTTCATCGGTGAAGCCGGTTCCGCATTTAGTTACAGTCTCGAAAACATCTTTCTCAGCGTCGTACGCTGCCAAAAGCAATGCTCCATAAGTTCCAGCCCGTTTTCCTCTACCGTGGAAGGCTCCAACAACAACCAAGTCCACTGTGTCGGTCATTTCGCTTTTGTAGTCCCTTTTGTATTTTATCCAGAGCCATCCTCTAGCTCCAGCTTGATAAACTGAATCTCCCGCGATGGATTTGCACAGCAAGCCTTCACAACCGTTTTCTACGGCTTCTTGGAAGAATTTTTCCAGTTCTTTCACGTCGTCTGTGACTATGTGTTGAGCAACTTTGATCCTATCGCTTTCCTTGATTATTTCTTCCAGCGCATGTCTCCTAACAGGATACGGCTTTAAAGTCAAGTCCTTACCATCAACATAAAGCGCGTCAAACATGAATAAAGAGATGGGATATTCTTCCATAGCTTTTCCGATTCCGTATTTACGTCTCCGGTGCATCAATTCTTGGAAGGATCTCATCTCCCCAGTGTCAGGATCAATGGCGACACATTCCGCCTCTAAGATAGCGTCTTCCGCATTTACATAGTTGTTAAGAAGCTCTATGGCATCGGGATATTGATCTGAAATGCTTTCTAGACGTCTCGAGAACAACATAGTTTTGGCGCCTTCTTTGTGGGCTTGTATTCTCTCACCGTCGTACTTGTACTCAGCTATACATTTTCCGCCAAGTTTTTCCAAGATTTCTTCCGGCGAAGAAAGTCTTTCTGCCAGCATGGATCGTATTGGTTTGCCAATTGAAACGCGAAATTTCTTGATTCCTTCCAAACCCTTTTCAGCAACAGTCACTGCAACTCTTCCGAGGTCTGAGGAAACATTGTAGGCCCTTTCAATGAATTTACGAGCCTCCTTGCCGCCGCCGTAAGCTACTGCTAAAGCGTCAAGGACTGTCATGTCTGCTATGCCTAGACGCAGATTTCCTGTGACAGTTCTCATAATGTATTTGGCTTCTTTTGGGGTTGCATCCGCCAGAAGGCCTGCTAGAAGCGAGATTTTAAGGTCGATGGCTCCTGACCCTGAGGCTTTCGCCATTTTTTCGAGGGTTTCGTAGATTCTCTGAACGGTTAAGGGCTGCTGAAAAAAAGTTACCTGTCTTTTGTCAGCAATGAATGTTTGGGCAGTGTCCCCGATGTCTCCTGCCATTTCTAGATTCTTTTGGATCTCGCTTTCTTTTCTTCCAGACGCCCAAGCAACAGCTTTTACAGCAAGTTTTTCAGCCACTCCTATTTCAAGGTTAACGAAGTCTGGATAAATCTTGCCTTGAGTCAAGTACACGACTTTGCCCATGACTTCTATTGGAGTGTTCTTCAGAAGATTCACTAGGAGGTCTATCATTTCAAGCCTTTTCGTTGTGGCTTCGATTTTCTCGTAAGTATCAGCAATTACGGCATACTTCAACAATCGAACCTCTTGATTAGAAGTATAAGTGCGAGAATATTAAAATTTCATTTCGTTCAATTCCACAAGTCTGCAAGGCTTATCCATCGCCAATCTCGGGTACAGTAACTACGCATCTTCAGAGAGATTATTCAGCTTAGAATGTTTCATAATGAACTATTTGACTCAGGGATCTTCTGCTTCGTGGTGAGGGAGCCTCAGCAGCGTAACCGACAGGAATTATGGCTACTGGTCTTACTCCTCGAGGAATCTTCAAGATTCTTCTTGCCTCTTCTTCTCTGAATGCGCCGATCCAGCAGGTGCCTAATCCAAGGGAGTATGCAGCCAAATGAATGTTTTGTATAGCGGCAGCCGTGTCTTGGATGCAGTATAGGGTTTTGCCGCGCACACCATAACGCATTGAGGAACGGTCTTCATCGGCGCAAACAACGATTACAATAGGAGCTTCCTCAACGAAACTCTGTCCTACAGCAGCAGCCAGCTTCCTCTTGATCTCTGGTTTTCGCACGATTATGAATCTCCATGGTTGAGTGTTTCCTGCAGAAGGAGCCCACCGAGCGGAATCAACAAGCTTCTCCACGGTTTCCATGTGAACATCTTGATTTCTGAAGGCTCTAATGCTCCTTCTTCCTCTAATGGCTTCTAAAACGTCTATAATCTAACTTCAACTCCCAGAATATTAACTCTTAACAAGCCATATTAGCTCTTTCAGGATTTCATTAAATAGGTTAATCGTTAAGCCAGTAGAAAAGCATGTTGGAATTGAGCAGAGTGCCCAACCACGTCCGCTTTGTGAAGATGCCCTGCAAAAGAATTTGATGCAAGAGTGTCATGAGTCCTTCAAATCGTTTCCACGGAAGTCAGCGAAGTGCGTATGACAGAGATTGAAG